>NZ_JACJSH010000039.1:0-72227 GCF_014698055.1 Nostoc sp. FACHB-133 | reverse complement strand
CACCACCATCACAGTGGCACTCAACACCACTACACCTGGAACCTATGGTGGCACTCTGATTTTAGGCAACAACGATAGTGATGAAAGCTCTTTTGACTTTGCTATTAATGGCATAGTTAAACCCAAAATTCAAATTATCAATGGCACTGCTGGCAATGACATCTTTATTACACAGCTAAACAATGGCAATGACATCATCACAGACTTTGGCGGTATAGGTACTAACTCAAACCCTCCATCTGCGGTGATTGCCAAAGTAGATACCTTGCAATTTGTTGGGACTGGGTTAACTGCGATAAATCTGCAATTAACTCAAAATAGCAATGACTTAGAAGTTACTTTTGAAGGCGTGGCTAATACCAAAGTTACTCTGCAAAACTTTAAGTTAGAAAACTTGGAGAACGTAAGTGCATTGGCAACAAGACCCGCCATCGGTAATATCATATTCGACGGACAAGTAAGTGTTTCTGACAGCTTTGATGTGATTAATGCCAACTCTACTCAAACGAGCATTTTCAACAGAAACACCGTCACCTTTCTCAATGAATTGAACAATAACATCGTCGGTTTTGACAACTCCAACGATGTGATTAATGGTCAAGGGGGCAATGATACCATCAATGGCAACAGTGGTAATGATTTACTGCGGGGTGGTGCTGGTGATGATCTTCTCATTGGTGGAATAGGCAATGATATTCTCATCGGTGGTAGTGGTGCTGATGCTTTTGTCTACAATACCACTGCTGCCTTTACTAGCACTACTGTGGGTATTGATACCATCGCTGACTTCAATCACTCTGATGGTGACAAGATTGTTCTGGATAAAACTACTTTTAGTGCCATTACTTCTTTTGTAGGAACGGGTTTTAGTAACGCTAGTAATTTTCAAATCACCAGTTTAGGGGCACTTAGCAATGCTGTGATTGTCTACGACTCTATGACTGGACAGTTACTATACAATCAAAATGGTAGCGCTGCTGGTTTCGGCACTGGAGGTCAATTTGCACAACTTACTGGTGCGCCCACTCTTACTGCCTCCGACTTCATCATTCAAGCATAGTTGGGTTGGGTAAACTAAGTGAAAGTGTAATCCAAACATTAATCGACTTTCAATTAAATATATAGATCACACACATAGGGGCGCAATATATTTGTGCCCTTACAATTTTGCGATTTAAATACCAAATACCATCAGTAACAAGGCAAAAAAAATACGGTGTAGAGTAGAGTAAAATGAAGTGTGCAGAATTATTTGGTTTAAGATTACCTTTTCATTAGTCTGACCTTTATAACTGTATTTCCAGCAGATAAGTTAGGCTTAAAACTCAGAAAAATATGCAAAACGACGCTGGTAAAACTATTTATGTTGGGATGATAACGGCAGCAGTCCTAGTTCAACCTGTACTTACCGAAAATACTCATGCAGATGTGTGCGTTGTCGGTGCTGGGATAGCATGGATGTCAAGTGCTTTAACCGACGCAGGTAAAATAATCAGTGGTCGTGCTGGATGATAGTCTTATTGATGGCAGTCAAACAGCAAGAGCAATGGCCCACTTATCGAGGTTACTGAATTATTGCTACCACTAGCTGGAGCAAATGCAAGGCAAAGAGGGTGTAAAATTTGTTGCCCAAAATTATACAACAGTAATTGATACTACAGAAGAAAGGCGATCGCTACCCAAGAAAACATTAACTGCGACTTGGAACTACTTGACAGCTATATTTTTCCTCCAGACCTAAAATCAATACATAAGATGTAGCAGGAGTTAGAAGTATTACACCTGGGTAGACTAACTAACGTAGAAATCCTGAAGAAAGCACCGTTGACCGATTTTGATCCAGGTGTGTGTCTACACTTTCCCAGACAAGGACAATTTGAGCCACTGAGTTAGTCAGATTAACGCAGACTTAAAACACTTTATAAATCCCTAAAAGGGATGTTTGCTCATGGAGAAAATTTGATGCTAATCAACTAAATATTAGCATAATTCTTTATATCTACACTAAAACTTTATGAAAGCTATATCAAACAACACCTTACATATTTTTGCAACCAAAAGCCTATATACTAGACTAGACTTTGATAAATTTGAGAGTTTTGTTAATTGCAACACCAAAAACTATTAATTTTTAGATGAAATACTAGCGTATCTCATAGTCTATAGTTTTTAAGGTTTAGTTAAAACTATATCCAGTATCATCAAAAAAACTGCAAACTTCATGTGGTGCAAAAATCAATCGGGGAGTGGAAACATGAATTTACGTAGAGATGCATTGCAAATCCTCAAGGAAACTAGCCGAACTTTTTATATCCCAATTAGTCTTTTACCGCCAGGATTACAAGAAGCAGTAGCATCAGCATATTTGTGTATGCGTGCCATTGATGAAATTGAAGATCATCGCGAAATAGATAATGCAACTAAAGCAAAGCTGTTAAGAAGCATTAGCCTGACATTACAGGCAGGGGTTGATGGCTTCGCAGTAGAGGCTTTCTTTACAGAATTTAATGGGTATGAAAATACCTTAGAAGAAGTCACTCTGAGAATTAGAGAATGGTTGCTGCTAGCACCTGAGACTATTGCACCTCGAATTTGGGATGCCACTGCTGCAATGTCAGACCGAATGGCTTACTGGGCAGAAAGAAACTGGAAAATTTATACAGAATCTGATTTGGATCGTTATACCTTTGGGGTTGCAGGCGCAGTGGGATTGTTACTTTCGGACTTATGGACTTGGTACGATGGAACACAAACGAACCGTACCCAGGCGATTGGGTTTGGTCGCGGTTTGCAAGCAGTTAATATCCTGCGTAACCACACTGAAGATTTAAGGCGTGGGGTAGACTTTTTTCCAGAAGGCTGGAGTGCGGAAAATATGCAAGAGTATGCGCGGCGCAATCTGGCTCTGGCAGAAGCTTACACCAAAGACCTTCCTACCGGCCCAGCCTTAGATTTTTGCCAAATTCCCTTAACCTTGGCTAATGGCACCCTTGATGCTCTTGCTAATGGCAAAGAGAAACTCAGCCGCAGTGATGTTTTTGCACTTATCGAACAGCTAATTAGTGTGAATATGAAAGCCAGCTAAATAGTCTGTTAAAAACTAATGGAGATAATTCTAAATTGCCTCCAAATTCGGGCATCCAAAATCCTACAGCGATTTTTGTAGGATGGGCACTGCCCTCTAATACCAATTTTGGTTGAATTTTGGATGGCAACTTTGGTGTGTTTCGAGTGGAACTGGGATTTTGGATTCAAAGTCTGAGACTTTACCCTGTTCTAGCAATGTAAACAAGTAACTCAAACATTTATTAATATAAGTATAATCAATTGCATTATTTTTGCGACAATTTACGTAATACCAGGTAAACTTTAGGAACTCTTCAAAGGATTTCCAGCAAAAATTACCTGGCAAGAATTGATTAATGTCTAAATAATTGAAAGAGAGTGTAACTCTCCCCGTGATTATTCGTGCAGCGAGTTGACAGAGCATGAGCTACTGCTTAAATCCTATCTGTCCCAATCCAGAAAATTTGGTAAATAGCCAAAGTTGTCAGTCTTGTGGCTCGCAACTACTGTTGCGCGATCGCTATCAGGTGATCAAACCATTAGGTCAAGGTGGCTTTGGAGCAACCTTCTTAGCCAACGATCAAGGCTTACCAGGAGAACCGAGTTGCGTAATCAAACAATTACGCCCATCAGGAAGCGCCCCACACGTTTTACAGATGGCCAGAGAACTCTTTGAACGAGAAGCCAAAACTCTAGGTAAGATTGGCAATCATCCCCAAGTACCAAGGTTGCTAGACTATTTTGAAGATCATGAACAATTCTACTTAGTTCAAGAATATATCAGTGGTGATACCTTGCAGGAGGAGGTCAAACTTAACGGCATCTTGACCGAAACTGGAGTCAAGCAATTCTTAAGCGAGATTCTACCACTCCTCCAATACATTCACGAGCAAAAGGTAATCCATCGTGATATCAAGCCAGCCAACTTAATTCGTCGCACTCAAGATGCCAGGATGGTACTTATCGACTTTGGTGCCGTCAAAAACCAAGTCACCCAAGGCGCAATCAGTCAATCAGGGCAAACAGCATTAACTGCTTATGCGATTGGTACTCCTGGTTTTGCACCTCCAGAGCAAATGGCTATGCGTCCAGTCTATGCCAGTGATATTTATGCTCTGGGGGTGACATGTATTTATTTACTGACTAGCAAAACTCCTAAAGATTTAGATTACAATCCCAACACTGGCGAGATGATATGGGAGCAACTTGTGCAAGTGAGCGATCACTTGAGCAATGTATTACGAAAGATGTTAGAGGTTTCTGTACGTAATCGCTATCAGTCAGCCGCAGAAGTTCTTAGAGCATTGGAAATAGAACCATACTTAGAAAGTTTAGCGAAGGGTTTACTGATTAAATCAGATACTGGGTCTAAAGAGCGAACACACAACTACCTGGAAAATTCTGCTGTTTTATGTAACAACTCTTCTGTTGCTGCCACCAGTGCAGGAGTGGCACAGGTAGCGGCAGCAATTCGTGCCAGACGAGCTAAGGCAGCAGAAGCTGCTGGATCACACCAGGGTTCTGGGATGGGCAAATCAACCACTTTAGCTAACAGCAACAGTAATGGTTCGCAAGTTCAAATTTCTAAAGTTGAGCGTAAGCTAGATACCCAAAGTTTGTTAACCGCCTATCAAAAGGGAAGACGAGATTTTGCTCTTCACAATTTAAGTTTGTTGAACCTGCAAGGTGCTGACTTATCAGGAACAAATTTCCATTCCACTCAATTCAAAAAAACTAACCTCCAGGGAGCTAATCTTCACAATAGTGACTTTGGCAGAGCCAGCCTTAGTAAAGCAAATCTCAAGGATGCTAATTTGACCAAAGCATACTTTAACCATGCTGATTTAGAAGGGGCAGACCTGCGAGGTGCAGACCTCAGTAATGCTTATCTCAGCAATGCTAACCTGCGAGGAGCTAATCTATGTGGTGCTAATCTCACTAGTGCCAAGATTTCTGATGAGCAGCTAGCACTAGCAAAAACAAATTGGATGACCATCCGCCCCAATGGTAAACGAGGCTTATTGTAAGTTGAAAGTTGAGATTTTGGAGCCAGAGCAAGCTACTGGCTTCTAGATTATTTCCCTACTTTTTAATGAGGTTTAAAGAGGAGCAAGTCTTAGTTGAAACTGTATTGTTTCACAAGGCTTCGATTTTTTATTGGCTTGATAAATTAACTCTTATTTTTCTTGATAAAACTTAGATTTATTCAGAGCGCGTATTGGTTTATTATGAACAGCTCAGAATTTTTATAGTTGTTTTGCTCGATAGCCATCACTCTTGCAAATATTAAGAAATATCCCAATATCTAGCAAAAATACGGTGATGATTGGCAATTCTTAATCAAATCTTTATAATAATCATCTGTTACAAATAACAAATGATTATTTACAATAAACAATAAAGCATCACAATAGTTTTTCCTTAGTATTTATATGCTCTTTATTGCTATAAACGACAGGGGTTCTGGTAAGTAAAAGCTGTAAAATATAACGCTCTTAAGCCACTCAAGTTTTCAGATGGCAGTAGAAAGTGAAAAATTAATTAATTATCCCTGATAGTAGGCTGAAGCAGAATAGTCACAACCGAAATCAGGCAATACAAGGTTTATATATCATGGCTGACTTTGCACAAACAGAAATAGAACGGCGATTAACTTTATATCAAGTATTCCTTAAATTGTATGAACACCACAGCAGCCTTCTAGATGAAATTCTTCAGCTAGAAAACCTATCTCAACCGTCGTTGAAAAAGATGAAGGTACGTTACGTACATGGTGTAGTGGATACGTCTACTGTTTATTTGATGACTAACTTATGTGACAATCAGACCCAAAGTTTACGACAGCCACAGCAGATATGGACAATAGGTCGTAATCAGAACAGTGGTATTTGCATTGCTGATAACTACATGTCTCGTCGCCACGCGGCTATTCAATATATTAACGATCAAGGCTTTTACTTCATAGACTTCAACAGTACCAATGGTTCATTTGTGAATGGCGATCGCGCTTTAGAGCCGATCAAGCTCGAAGATGGCGATCGCATCCGTCTAGGCAATATGACTTTTGATTTTTTTGTGAATTATACGTGCCGTGTTTTGCCAACTGTAGCAATGGAGTTATTGATGCAGCTTGTGCATCGTAAAAATGACAATCAAGTAGAAATACTTTCTTTCCCGCGTGATAAACAAAAATGTATACCTGAGAAAGTAGATGATAATTTAGAGATTTTCCGAAATTCCCGATTATTTGAAAAACTTGAACATTATTATGACAACTTCAGTTCAGAACAGAAATCAGAAATTTTAGACCGCTTTTTTAGCAGACAAATACCATAAAATCCCAGTTAAAAAATTGAAAATTGCCATAACTTTCAATTGGGTGAAATATATACAATTTGTAGGGGCACAACAATGTTAATTGTTGTGCCCCTAATTTTACCTGATTAGAACTAGAAATGTCTAACGAATAACTGATCAATCCTTTACAAAAAGTGGGTTAGCTATTTTTGTAACCCACTACATATTCAAAATTGCAGATTAATAAATCCACATTCCTTATTCTTCTGGCTCTAAATCGACATCTTCCTCTTCATCTTCTTCACTGGTTTTAGCTACAGAGTTAGCAGAAACAACGGCGCCTTTATCTAGCTTTTCACGCACCAGTTTCTTAATTTCTTCAGCGAATTCAGGCTTTTCTTCTAGATACTTAATGGCGTTGTCTCGTCCTTGGGAGATATTATCGCCGTTGTAACTATACCAAGCTCCTTTACGGATAATAATGCCAGTTTCTTCTGCTAGGTCAACAACACAACCCAAGGTAGAAATACCTTTACCAAAAATAATGTCAAATTCCGCTATTCTAAAAGGCGGCGCTACTTTATTTTTGGCGACTTTGACTTTAACGCGATTACCATATTCATCTGTACCTTTTTTCAAGGTTTGAATCCGACGAATATCCAAGCGCACCGAAGCGTAAAATTTCAATGCATTACCACCAGTAGTAGTTTCTGGGCTACCGTAAGTAACACCGATTTTTTGCCGTAATTGGTTGATGAAAATTACGGTACAACCAGATTTACCAATATTACCCGTAATTTTACGTAGAGCTTGGCTCATTAATCGCGCTTGCAAGCCAACGTGGGCATCACCCATATCGCCTTCAATTTCAGCACGGGGAACCAGTGCAGCTACTGAATCAATGACTACAATATCAACCGCAGCAGAACGCACAAGCTGATCGACAATTTCCAAAGCTGATTCGCCAGTGTCAGGTTGAGAAATCAGCAAATTGTCAATATCTACACCCAATGCCGCAGCATAAGTAGGATCAAGGGCGTGTTCAGCATCAACAAAGGCAGCAATACCGCCATTTCTTTGCACTTCGGCGAGCGCATGTAGCGCTACTGTAGTCTTACCGGAACTTTCCGGCCCATAAATTTCTATTACCCGCCCCTTGGGTAAACCACCACCCAATGCTAAATCTAGGGTAAGTGCCCCACTAGAAATTGTTTCCACCCGCATCCGGGTAGCGTCGCCCAGGCGCATGATTGCCCCTTTACCAAAGCTGCGCTCAATCTGGTTTAGCACCATAGTCAGTGCTTTTTGCTTGCCGGAAGTATCGGTGTTGATAGCCATTTCTGCCTCTAATGCCTCTAATCTAAATATATGGTTTTAAGGAGTGTTGGTTTCGGAGCTTGAGTAGAACAGATATACTATTTTAACCAGAAAATTCTGGAATAGGACTTCTCAAATCAAAAAAGGGTGTGACAAGATCGTAACTCGATCGCTACCAGATTAGGGTAGTTTTGCACAATGATACCAACTTGCATTCAGAGATAGCTTTTTTTGGCTGGGTAAGCAAGGGTTTTCAAAGAAAAAATAAATTACCTAAACAACCCTGTCAGTAGAACCCTACTTGTGAGTATTAGCGATCGCTGCCAATCAGCATATCGGGTAAGGCGAAGATGTTGATGGCTAACGGTCACGGGATTTTCAAAGCTTTATACTACTTATCTATTTATATAAACTAGCAGCAAATACTCTTAAGCCAGAATTGAAATGAGAAGATTTGTTTGCTAGAATATAGTCAAAATGTCTAAAATAGTCAAAATGTCTATGCAGACCTATACTCTCACAGATGCTCGTAACAAACACGGTGAGGTTTTTGATAAGGCTGCTACTGAGCCAGTTCTACTCACTAAACAATCACGGCCTAGCCATGTGATTATTTCAGCCGATAGCTACCAAAAATTAATGAATCGGCTGGAAGAATTAGAGGATATGGTTTTTGGTCAAGCTGCTGAAGTTGCTCTGAGCCAGTCTAAAATGATTGGTACAGAGGTTTTTACATCTGCATTAGAGCATTTAGCTAATGGCGAAGCTTGATGGTCTAGCAACTGTTCTTGATTTTCTGAACGGTTTACAGCCTAAAATAGCAGCACAGATTGCAAAAAAGGTTTTGGCTTTGAATGTTGAGCCTTTACCCTCTGATAGTGAGCAGCTATCTGGTTATCAGGGTTTACATCGAGTTGATAGTGATGAATATCGAATTATTTACAGGTATTTTCCCGATCACGATTTAATAGAAGTGATTTTAGTCGGTAAGCGCAATGATGATGATGTCTATAAAAGATTGAAGCGTTTATTAGGTTAACCTTTGGTTTTCATTAAAATGCTAGAATCTCTCCAGCACAAATGCTTTCAGGCATCTTTAGATGATTTTCGACCTTCCCGACTCTTTGATTCTTGATACAGCGCTTTCAGTTTCTGGATTAACTGACTATATCCGTTTGCTGTTAGAGCAAGATGAACAATTGCGGCAAGTTTGGGTAACTGGCGAAGTTTCTAGTGCTAACCACCATCGCAGCGGTTTATTTTTTACACTGCAAGATCCTGATCGCACTGCCGGCATTAAATGTGTGGTATGGAATAGCCAATTGCCAAAACTCGCCCAAATGCCAGTTGCTGGTGAGCAAATAATTATTTTGGGTAGTATTCGCGTGTATCCGCAACGGGGAGAGTATCAGTTATCAGTTTGGCAGACTTTACCTGCTGGTGTTGGTTTACAGGCGCTACGCTATCAACAACTCAAAAATCGTTTGCTGGCTGAGGGGTTATTCGACGCGCAAAGAAAGCGATCGCTCCCCATCCACCCTCAAACGATCGCTGTTGTCACTTCCCCAACGGCTGCTGCTTGGGGTGATATTCAAAAAACTCTCAGACAAAGGTATCCAGGTTTACACGTTTTATTTTCTCCAGCGACAGTACAAGGTGAGCAAGCTCCTGAATCTATCGTCAAAGCAATTGAGCGGGTGGAAAAAGATGGACGCGCCGAAGTGCTAATTTTATCGCGGGGTGGTGGCGCGGTGGAAGAGTTAGCTTGCTTTAATGATGAACGAGTGGTGCGATCGCTTGCTAGTTGTTCTATTCCGGTAATTACTGGTATCGGTCATCAAAGAGATGAATCTTTGGCGGATTTAGTTGCAGATGTCTGTGTGCATACACCCACGGCGGCAGCAGAAAGAGTTGTACCAGCACTTTCAGAGTTGTATACTGAGCATCGGCAGCGAGTTGTGGCTTTATATGAGGCGGTACATGACTCTGGGGAAAATGCTGAGAATAAACTGCAAGGATTACGGAATCGTTTGCGACGTTTGCGGTTAGATCGGCAAGTGCAGCAGGAGGTGGAAAAGTTAGCTTGGAAGCGTCAGCATTTGGTGCAAATTACGACGGGGCGATCGCAGCAAGCAAGGCAGCATTTAGAGTTATTGCGGCAAAAGTTGGCTAGTCTTGACCCGAAAGCTGTGTTACAGCGTGGTTATGCGGTGGTGAGAAGGGAAGATGGCGCGATCGCTCGTTCGGCGGCGGAGTTGGCTGTGGGAGAAGATTTGTTGATTCAGTTGGGGGAGGGTGGGGTTAGAGTGAAGGTTGTAGAAGTAAACAAACCGTAGAAGTAAACGAACCGCAGAGGCGCAGAGGACACGGAGAAATTAATGGTTAAACGTAAAAGTGCTTCTAGTTCTGATTCGATGGAAGGTTGGAATTATGAGGCGAAGGTTGCTGAAATAGAGGGAATTATTACTCGCATTGAGGCGGGTGAGTTAGAATTAGAAGCGGTATTTGACCAATTTGCAAGTGCTGTTGAGTATTTGCGTCAGTGTGAAAGTTTTTTGCAGCAGCGACAGCAGCAGGTGGATTTGTTGATTGAAACATTAAGCGAAGACCAGACTTTTTAGTGTAAGTTATTTAGTAAGTTAAATATAATTAAAAAGCTAAACTGGTTAAAATAAATAATTTTTAGTATCAATATTTTTTAGCAAATTTCCACTTTCACTCATATTTAAATCTTCCAATATCCAATACTCAATTTAGAGTTCCAATAAGGAGTTTGAGAAGCTAAGAATGACTGATGAGACGATTGATTTAACGAACTGCGATCGCGAACCGATCCACATTCCAGATCTGATCCAGCCTCACGGAGTTTTACTGGTTTTACAAGATCCTACCCTGGAAATCCTTCAGGTAAGTAGCAATAGCCAGGAAGTTGTTGCCCGTCAACCGGAAGAATTGCTGGGCAAGCCTCTGTCATACTTATTCAATGCCAAGCAGATTAAGCTGATTCAACAATGTCTGGCAGAGGATTTTGAGAGCATCAATCCCCTCAATTTTTCTATTAAGCGCCTAAATAAATCAATCTATTTTGATGGTATTGTACATCGTTTAGATAATATCATTATTCTGGAATTAGAGCCGAAACAAGCGAAGGGACAAATAACCTTTTTCGACTTCTATCAACAGGTAAGAGGAACAATAACCCGCATTCAAAAAGCACCCACACTACTGGAAATGTGCCAGATTGTGGTGACAGAAGTCCGGCGAATCACTGGCTTTGAACGCGTCATGGTCTATAAATTTGATCAAGAAGGGGCAGGCAGCGTCATCGCTGAAGACACCAATCAGGAAACGCCTTATCTGGACTTGCACTATCCACCCTCTGACATTCCCAAGCAAGCCCGACAGTTATACACTCTGAACTGGCTGCGGCTGATTCCCGATGCCAGTTACCAGCCTGTCGCCTTAATTCCAGCGAACAATCCTTTGACAAATCAACCCCTCAATCTGAGTCTATCGGTGTTGCGGAGTGTTTCTCCGATTCATCTAGAGTATCTACAAAATATGGGCGTTACTGCCTCTATGTCTATTTCTCTGATGCACGAAAAAAAGCTTTGGGGATTGATTGCCTGTCATCATTCTTCACCCAAATATATTTCTTACAATATTCGCACTGTGTGCGAGTTCATTGGACAGGTGATGTCTGTGGAACTGGCAAACAAAGAAGCGAGTGAAGACATTGATTACAAAAGCCAATTGAAATCATTGCAAACTCAATTTGTTGAAGAGTTATCTCAGGCTGAGTATTTTCTGGATGGTATGGTGCAACTAAAATCTCAATTACTTAATCTGGTTACAGCCACAGGAGCAGCGATATGCAGTGGCGACCAGTGCATTCAAGTAGGTAAAACACCATCTCAGGAAGAGGTTCATGCCTTACTCGATTGGATTAAACCGCACTTTTATCATAACTTGTTTGAGTCGCGATCGCTCACGAAAAATTATCCTGCCGCCGAGTCATATCAAGCGATCGCCAGTGGAGTGTTAGCCCTGGAAATTTCTAGAGTTCATCACAATTACATTCTCTGGTTTCGTCCAGAAGTAATTCAAAGTGTGAATTGGGGCGGCAACCCCAACAAACCTGTAGAAGTTCTCTCAGATGGTAGTTTACGGATGTCTCCTCGCAAATCTTTTGCATTGTGGCAAGAAACGGTGAAAGGATGTGCCCTACCTTGGAAACCTTGCGAAGTTGAAGCGGTTACTGAACTGCGAAGCCTGGTTGTGGGTGTTGTGTTGCGCCAGGCAGACAAACTGGCATCGATGAATTTTGAATTACAACGGAGTAACGAAGAACTCGATTCCTTTGCCTACGTTGCCTCTCATGACTTGAAGGAACCTCTGCGGGGCATTCACAACTATGCCAACTTCTTAATGGAAGACTATGCAGACGTATTGGATAACGATGGAATTGCCAAACTCCAAACTCTGGTGCGCCTGACGCAGCGAATGGAAGACTTGATCAACTCACTCCTCCATTTCTCCCGCTTGGGACGCGCCGAACTGATCCGGCAACCAGTGAATCTGAATGACTTAGTGCAACAGGTAATCGGCACTTTGACCATTGCCCGTCCCCAAAGCGAAGTCGATTTTCGTATTCCTCAACCCCTGAAAAGCGTTCAATGCGATCGCGCTCAGATTAATGAACTCTTCAGCAACCTAATCAGCAACGCCATTAAGTACAATGATAAACCGCAAAAGTGGGTTGAAATTGGTTGCGTTGAAGGAAATAGCGAAAGCAAAATTTCTCCCACTTCTCTGACTTTCTACGTTCGTGATAATGGCATTGGCATTTCAGAAGAACATCTTGACAAAATCTTTCAAATCTTCCGCCGCTTACATGGGCGGGACGACTTTGGAGGTGGGACTGGCGTAGGGTTAACCATTGCCCGCAAAATTGTGGAACGGCACGGTGGTAGGATTTGGGTGGAATCTATGCCAACTATTGGCAGCACATTTTACTTTACCCTGTCGGCGGAGGCAAATAGATGACTCGTATTTCAGTCTCCCCAATCCAGCAAACGCCCGTACTTTTAATTGTGGAGGATAGCAACGAAGACTTTGAGGCACTGCAACGATTTCTAGGGCGATCTTCCGTTGCGATCGCCATCAAACGGTGTGTAAATGGGGAACAAGCCTTAGCATTTCTTTATCGGACTGGTAGGTATGTTGAGCGCGAAAGTGCGCCCCGTCCCGGCTTGATTGTCCTTGATTTGAACCTGCCCGGAACCGATGGACGAGAAGTGTTGCGCCGGATTAAACAGGATGACAGCTTGAAAATGATTCCGGTGGTGGTGTTTACTACCTCTAACAATCCCAAAGATATTGAAGTATGTTATCAATACGGTGTCAACAGCTATATTGTTAAGCCAATCAATTTTGCTCAACTGAAACGAGATATTCAGATGCTAGTAGAATATTGGTTTGAAGTGACAACGCTGCCTGATTTCCTAGAGGATTAGTCATGAGTCATATCATGTTCGCTTAAAGACTTATTCGGGCAGGGGGAAATGACCCTTGTTTCCTTCTGCGAAGCAAGGCGGAGTATGGGTCAGTACAGTTCAGTTAAGAATTTCTTCCTTAGAGTTGTCGGGAAATAGGATGATAAATTTTTGAAAGCCTTATATAGTAAGCGTTTATAGTATTTCTTACAGGAATGACTGTAACCTTTGCCTGGTAATCTTTACAGCCATTTTTTTGTTATTACCCGACAAGTCTCTTATTTCTTCCTTATTTCTTCCTTTGCGTCCTTAGCGGTTCGTTAAAAAAATTGACTTTGACAAAGCGTTAAGCCTTAACTGAACCGTATTGGAGTATGGGTGTGATTACTCTTGCTCTTTACTCCCTGCCTCCTTGCTTATTTTTCAATAGTTTTTTGCTGATTATCAATCTTAGCGATCGCTGATATCATATCCGGTTAATTAGTTATGATTACCGCATCTGTGCAATAACCCTCTTTCCCCCTGCCCCCTGCCCCCTGCTTGTTAGAAACTCAGCCATTCCTACCAATCAGAGTTGCAATTGCCTTGACTAACTCATCTGGTTCAACGGGTTTAGACAGATGCCTTTGAAATCCTGATGCGATCGCTTGTTGCTGGTTGATTTCTCCAGCATAAGCAGTTAAAGCGATCGCGGGAATCTGTTTAGCTTGCTTTAGCTGCAATGCTCTAATTTGGCGCATTAGCATATAGCCATCTGTCTCTGGCATTCCAATATCACTGAGCAAAATATCTGGTTCTGACTCTGCCAATGCTTGCAGTGCTTCTTTTGCTGATGCCACAGCAATTACCCTTGCCCCAGCCTGTTCTAGCACAAATGTATGAAACTCACGGGTATCATCGTCATCGTCTACAACTAATATTTGAGTACCTGTAAGGATTTCATCTGTAGAAGAAACATTTAAAGGATCAATGTTTATATGTTGTTTTGGAGTTAACTCTTTTTTGATCAGGGGTAGCCTAACTCTAAAAATAGCTCCTTGCCCTTCCCCTAAACTTTCTGCCCAAATCGTGCCACCATGTAATTCTATTAAATGACGGACAATTGCTAACCCTAACCCCAAACCACCAAACCTTCGGGTTGTTGTGCCATCAGCTTGACGAAAATATTCAAATACATGAGGGAGAAATTCAGGGCTGATCCCTTTACCTGTGTCGCTGACGGTAATCTGAGCTTGAGAATCAATGCGTTCCAGTTGAATATTAATTTTTCCTTCTTCAGGAGTGAATTTGACGGCATTCGATAACAGATTCCAAATTACTTGTTGCAAGCGATCGGAATCACCTAAAACTTGCCCCAAAGAAGCATCTAGAATTGTCTGAATTTGAATATCTTTAGCCTCTGCTGCCAAACGTACTGTCTCCAACCCCGCCTCAATCACCAGTACTAGGTTGACGGGAAACATCTTCAGATTGAGCTTGCCTTGTAATATCCGAGAGACATCAAGCAAATCTTCAATGAGTTGAGCTTGTAATTTAGCATTGCGCTCGATGGTTGCAATCGCTTTTTTGATCTCTGCTGGCTGAAATTCACGGGTTTGTAAGAGTCTTGCCCAACCAAGAATGGGATTGAGAGGCGATCGCAATTCATGGGAAAGTACCGCTAAAAACTCATCTTTAATCCGGTTGGCTGTTTCGGCTTCAGTTCTAGCAGCTTGTTCAAGTTCCAGGAGACGATCGCGTTCGGCTTCTGCTGTCTTGCGTTCTGTAATGTCAATCACTGAGCCAATGTAACCTTTAAATTGACCGTCCACCCCAAACCAAGGATTAGCAGCATCGATTGTCCAGCGATACTCGCCGTCTTTGCGCTGCAAGCGGTACTCCATGCGGAAAGCCTCACACCGCTTGCTAGCTTCCAGGAAAATATTCCTAACCTCATCGCAATCTTCTGGATGTACGGCGTTCAACCAGCCAAATCCCAGACTCGTTTCTTCTCTTTGACCGGTAAAGTCATACCAGCTTTTGCTCAGATAGGTGCAATAGTTATTGGTATCTGTTACCCAAACCATGAAGGGGGCATTGTCAGCCATGTTGCGGAACTGTTCTTCGCTTTCACGAAGTGCTTTCTCTGCCTGTTTGCGATCGCTGATATCTGTAACAAAGATGCTTACTCCGTCAGCAAAGGGGTAGATGCGATTCTCAAACCAGCGTTGCCAAGTAGGATAGAAGTATTCAAACTGAACAACCGTCTGTTCTGCCATCGCCCGATGAACCTGGGTATAAAACTCGCTTTTGGCCACGTCTGGAAACACTTCCCAAATGATCCGATCTAGCAACTCTTCCTTTTGGATGCCCACAATTTCTGCTACGCGATCGTTGACAAAGGTGTAATTCCAGTTCCGATCCAACACAAAAAATTGGTCTTGGATGCCAGCGAGGACAGTTTCTAAGTGTGCTTTTGCGACCTCAGCTTCAATGCGTAGCCCTTGCTCTCGTTGCATTGCCTCCTCGCGGAGACGAGCCATTTTTAGAGCTGCCTCCACCCGTGCTAACAATTCCCGAGCCGAGAACGGTTTAATTAAGTAATCATCGGCTCCCGCTTCTAAACCTTCCACCCGTGCCTCTTCCCCCGCCCGCGCCGACAGCAGAATGATGGGAACTTTTTTCGTTTGCGGATTGGCCCGTAATTCTTGCAGCAGTCCAAAGCCATCTAATCCAGGCATCATTACGTCCGTCAGTACCAAATCTGGGACACGCCCACGGGCAGAATCCAAAGCCGTTAAACCGTCCGCCACTGATTCCACCTCATACTGCTGACTTAACAGCCGCTTGACATAATCACGCATATCTGCGTTATCGTCAGCCAGGAGAATTCGGGGAGAAGAAGGTGACAGGTTATAGGTGACAGGTGACAGGTAAGATTCCTCCCTATTCCCTATTCCCTGTTCCCTATTCCCTTCTTCGGGTAGCCAACGCAGAGCTTCTTCTAGATAAGGGATTGCACCTAAGGCAGTTGAAGCTAAGGTTCGAGGGGCGCTAATCCGGGCTGGAGGCAAATGAGCATATCCCGTTGGAATTGATACAGTAAAGCAACTTCCTGCTCCTAGAACACTGGTTACTTTGACTGTTCCGCCATGCATTTGCACCAATTCTTGCACCAGTGATAATCCAATTCCTGACCCTTCAAAAGTTCGTCCTTGCGCCCCTTTGACGCGGTGGAATCGTTTAAAAAGATGGGGAATTTCTTCTGCTGGGATACCTATTCCTGTGTCTTTGACTGCAAACTCAATATGGTCGTTTGCCCACTGCAAGCTTACCGCGATTTTTCCAGTCATCGTGAACTTGAAGGCATTGGAGAGCAGGTTAAGAACAATCTTTTCCCACATTTCCCGATCTACATACACTGCTGCTGAAAGGGAAGGACAATTGACCGATAATTCTATCCCTGCACGCTCTACTGCTGAACGAAATACACTAGCTAGTTCGGCGGTGAAAGTGGCCAAATCGGTGGGTTCATAAGAAGCTTGAACCCTTCCCGCTTCGATGCGCGAGAAATCTAGCAGACTGTTAACCAGTTTTAGCAGGCGGAGTCCATTCCGTTGCACCATTTCTAACTGCTCTCGTTCGTTGGCTGGCAGTAGGCTGGCGCAATTAGCTAAGGTTTCCTCTAATGGGCCCAACATGAGGGTTAGAGGGGTACGAAACTCGTGGCTGACGTTGCTAAAAAAAACAGTTTTAGCGCGATCAATTTCTGCTAAGGCTTCGGCGCGTTTGCGTTCTTCCTCGTAAGCTTGGGCGTTGGCAATGCTGGCTGCAATTTGAGCCGCAACTAAATCAAAGAATCTTCTATAATTATCGTCGAATAGCCTGAAGGGATTCAACCCAGCAATTAATATACCAGCTTTTCCGGTCTGACCGGATGGTGCAATTGGTACTGCGATCGCTTGATGGGGCGATCGCTCCCAAACACCACAGGGTAAGCTACTAAAAGACACTTCCAAATTAGAAATTAGTTTTGCCTGATGCGTTTCGATCACTTCCGCAAATGGCCAAACGCAATCAGAATCAAGATCGACTGTTTCAGGTGCTGCTACATGATTCTGCCCGATGCGGCACGTTCCAGCCAGAAAAACTTGTTGCTGATCTGGATCAACCAGATAAATCATTGCGAAAGGCAAATCGTAAGGGTTGCTTTCCAGACAATTTGCACTTAGTGTACAGGCTTGATCGAATGTCCTTGCGTCTGCCGTCCTAGCCGCTAGTTCGCGCAAAAGTGCTAACTGACGTTCACCAATGATGCGCTGAGTGTCGTCTGTATTGGCACAGATTATACCGCCTGTTTCGCCCTGGTCATTAGGAACTGGGCTGTATGAAAAAGTATAGTAGGTTTCTTCTGGATAGCCGTTGCGCTCCATAATTAGCAGTAGCGCTTCGTCATAAGTACCCTCGTTCTTCAACATCGCTGATTCTGCTCGAGGGCCAACCTGATCCCATATTTCCCGCCACACGCAGGAAGCTGGCTGCCCAAGTGCTTCTGGATGTTTGCCACCAATAATAGCCTTATAAGGGTCATTATAAAGGTTTATGAGTTCTTCGCCCCACCAAACAAACATAGGTTGGCGGCAAGTCAGCATAATTCGCACGGCAGTCTTTAAACTCTGTGGCCACTGCTGTGTTGGGCCAAGGGAGCTTTTTGACCAGTCCCATTCTCGCATCCTAGCACCCATTTCACCCCCGCCGATAAGGAAATTTACGTCGGCGTTGCTTGCTGACGTTGACTCGTTCTTCATTAATTCCTCTCGGTTGGTCATGCGTCGGTTAAAAGCTATATCTGTGGTCGTCTTTTTGCCAAAATTCCCTCTAAATTAGACGTTGATGCTCCTAAATAGTCATTTTAGAGGATATGCAAAGGCATATACAATTACATACAGGCTCTGCCATGACTTTTCAAAGCATTGAAATCGTCTTTTAGGGCAAGTTGCTGTTTTGGCTCTCTTCTATTGTTAACTTTATATGACCGATATTCCAAGCTATCAAGGAAGGTCAGTTCTTATTTAGAACTCACAGTGCCTACTCCTCTTTTCGGGAGTCTATTTTCTTAAGAATTTAACTTGGTTCACTTAACTCCTTGAGTAGATTATTAATTCGCTGTATTCTTAAGGGATAAGGTCTTACATCTTAATTTCGCAAGGGTTAATTGTTAGGAAAGTAACACTAAATTCGGCAGCAAACTTTTCTTTAGACAGATTTAACTCTTGCCGCAGGGCACGAATTAGTTTGCCAATATTAGTTTGCTTTGCCATAAGTCGGCTTACACTATGAGTCATATATATTAAAGTTCAGAAAGCACCATATAGTAACAATTTTTACGACAAAATGTTATTTTGCGTCTACTACTCTTGAGATAGAGATCGTGAACTCAAATCAGAGCATCACAACCTTACGATAACTTTAATTTATCGTTTCAAGAAACAAGACTATTTGATTTTATTCTATAAGTCGCTTTATCCTGAAATCAGTAGAGATTTGAACTTTACAAGACTTACACCAACAATATTGAAAATCTTTATTTTTAGTAGGGGCAATTTATGTAGACGCATACTCTTAGGTCGAAGCAAGGTGCGCGGAGTGTCTATCTGCGATACGCTGCGCGTTTGCGTAGCCTCCCGTAGGGAGCCTAGATAAGCAGCTACTTTACGAGTTCTCCAACAGCTAGCCGCAGCGTATTATCCCTATAGCGTGTAGTTTTGCGTATGAGATAAAAGTAGGTGTCTTGCCAAAATTTAAATACTAAACTAACGCTAAATTTACTAAAGAAATTTTGGTGTATCTATCTTTAAACTTTGATAAAACAAATAAGGAGAATAGCTAAATGCTAGATCAGCAGATTGATTGTCCCAGCAGACCTAAGACAAGCGCAATGATCATGAAACTTTTCCAAATCACTCTAGTAGTCTTAGTACTTTTAATAAACTTAGTAATTGCTTTCCCTTCTTGGGCAGAAAAAATGCCTTCTTCAAATAACAATCCTGACTATTTTCAAGTAGGACAAAAAGTCATTTGGCTTTACAAAGCTCGTGCGGATTCTAGTGATGTCCAAAGGATTCCCGCCGAAGTAGTTCAGTTAAGTTCTAAGCAAGTACAAATCAAGGTATACAAACATAACCACGAAGTTGTCAATCGTTGGGTAAATCCAAATAAGCTTGAGAATTTGAAAAAAGTCAAAGAGTCAGTATTTTAAAATTTAGCTATATGGAAGTAAACCTACTACAGCACGACGTAAATCCATCTATCATCTCAACTAACAATAGAAGTAGGGGTAATTCATGAATTACCCCTACCAAGGTTAATAATTTTAAACTCTATTTATTTTTTATAGATCAAAAAAACTGAACCAATTGGCCCAAGATTTTCTACATAAGTTTTTTGGTTATAATACAATCCTGGAGACATACCTCCATCAAATAAAATTCCTTCTTGAATATTACCTAAACAGTTATTGTTAGCAATGCCTTGTAAGACATTATCAAACATATCTGGTAGTAACTCTTGATTAAGTTGAGATAATTCAATCTCTGAATTAGCTTTCAAGTCATTAACTAATAGTATTACATAGCCTTGACTAGTGATAGCTGCCAGAGAGCGATTAGTTGCATTTTTACAAGCAAGTTCTCCCAAATCTTGACAAATATCTTTAAACTTACCCTGACGATAGAATCTGCCATTACCACCTACTAAATTGTAATTGAGAATATCGTTTTTTCTTCTACCAGCTTGGATAGTAGCCTGCCTTTGGTTGGGTGTACCTCCTGATATCCCAAAGGAAGAACGTTTGTTTTTAAACGCTCCTGAATATTCTATACCACGAGAGACATTTAAACCTTGTGGCTTATTATCAGTATCTATGTAATCGGCATTAATTGCGGCAATCGGTAGCTGTCCGTTTAATTTGGCATTTTCATCGCCGATGAGTTGATGAAACTGTTTTGGAATGTATTCTTTACGCACCTTCCCTCTGGCATCTTTGGTGTAAAGTTTATGAGATAGACCAACATTAACTTTGAAATCTAATTCTGCTGATTTGGGATTAAAAATAATCACATTGTTAATACCTCTGGAATTTTTTTTACCTTGATTATTAGTTTTAAAAAAATCAATACTGAATTTAGGATTTTTGCCAGGGCAAGTTTTAGATGCTTTGGGGACTGGATTTGCTTCAATCTGTTGACAACCTGATAACAAGCTTGCACCAATTATCGAGATAAATAACAAAAATAATTTTTTGGTTGACATAATAATGCAAAAAAAACCGCTACAGAATTACTATAGCGGGGAATAATTTAAAATGTAAGGATTCAGAAGTCAGGAGTCAGAATCCAGAATGATTAGAAAATCAAGGATATTATGGCTTCTTAATTATGATTTCTGGATTCTGGATTCTGAATTCTTGCTTTAAAATTTCAGTCTGAAATTAATCTGAATAACTACAACTTAAGAGAACCATTCTAAAACAGCTTCTTCTTTAGTGTTAGTATTCCGAGATGGTGTCTCACGATTAAATTTCATCTGAATTGACCGAGTTTGCTCACCATCCGCAGCTACAGCCAGAATTGGATAGTCAATTAAACCATCTTGGAAGGACATTTGGAAGCGGAATGTCCCATCTGGATTTAGCTGAATTGGACGGCCACCAATGGTTACGGTAGCGTCGGGTTCGGTTGCACCGTAAACTATCAATTCAGCATCGGCAATTAACCAGAACTGGCGCGGACGCACTGGGACGGCGGAAGCGGAGAAGCCAACACCTGACATTCCTGCACCGGAAGCGGTTAAGCCTGAGACGGTGGGAACTGCCCACATACCCACACCAGATGGGAAAATGTAGGAACTAAGGGCTTGTTCAGGACGCGCTGAACCTGGTACTTGATGCTGAGAACCGAAGATAGAACCAGCGACTCGTAGCGCTTCGGCAGATTCGGCTAAACCAAAGATTTGGTCGTAGATAGGATTGCCGTTAGTGTTTACACCACCATTGGCGGTAGCTGTAGCTGCAATCTTCTTGGCTGGGGGAACTAGTTCGTACTGAGTCTTACCGCGCAAATCTTCTTCAAAGTTGACAGTGATGAAGACATCTTCAATCCAGTCTGAAGGATAGACGGGGGGAATGTGTACTCTAGCAGAACGAGCTAGTACTAACCAGCGACCATCAGCAGCACGATAGCCGATATCTATCACATAATCGCGATCGCTAACTGGAACTGGTAGATACCATTCTCTAGCTAGTTCATCAGCAGGATATTCTTGAATGCTGTGAGGGCTTTGGTATTCGATATTGATGTCGGTGACATCATAAATCCGTAGCGCGAGTTGTTGTCCCCCTTGGCGGCGCAGTTCCTCTTTATGTTCATTGGGGATATCCCAGTAAGTGTAAGCCCACTGTGGATCGCGCGGTAAGAGGACAATCCGGCTTTCACCATAGCCAGAAGGCAAATCTGCGAGTCCTTCATCAACATCAGCTAGAGATCCACCTGTACGATCTTCCTGACCTAATTCAAACTTAGCAGCTTCCACGGTTTCCTGTGCCTCCAATGAACGAGATGGACTGAGCAAACTTTTGCTTCGCTGGACTTCTAAAATTGATGCCAGCAATTGTGATTTACGCATTCGGCTATAGCGAGAGATGCTATATTCGCTGGCAACTTTTCGTAGTTGCCGTAAGGTCATCTCCTCTAGGGGCGGGCGTTCTTTTGCCATTAATTTGGCCTCCAGTAGTGTAAGCGGTAAATGATTTCCCCTGGTTAAAGAATGCTATATAAAAGGTCATCCACATCCAGATGAATTTCTTATTCCTGACTCCTGGTTTTGCCCAGTTTTAAGTTTTTTAATCTGTTTTTAAATTGAGGTAACTTCTAAAATTCCTGGTTATGCCAAAATTAGCATTTCTTTGGGATCGAAGAAGTTCTGTTTGTTAAGTCAATATTAACCACTAAGCATATCTAGGGATCAAGTGTTTCCTATAGCTTTTTTGACTATATTACGAATTTATAAGCTTTTCTGGGATCGCAATGTCATGGAAACATGACATTGCTGATCAGCATCATTTTGTTCCCTGGTACAAATATCAAGATTCCATGACATTTAGCTGTGGGCTAGCCAAAAACCGCAATCTACAAAGAAAGGAGTAGGATTCAACGGGGTTGGATGTGGGCAAGGGAGCAGGGGGAAATGACTCCTGCTATGGAACCGGAAGATGGGTTTGAGTGCGTTACTTCAACAACCTGGGTTCAATTCCCATCTGAATTATCCCCTTACCCCTTACCCCTTACCCCTTACCCCTTACCCCTTACCCCTTACCCCTTACCCCTTACCCCCTTCCCCCTCGCTATGATTAGTTAACATCCTCCCAGTAATGCGAAAAAGTGAAATGAAGGGCGATCGCTCCCAGGATAAACTCAAATGACTAACCTGATTCTGGTTGTAGACGACGACAATTTTATGCGAATGCATCTGTGTAAGCAATTGACAGATGCAGGGTATCAGGTGGAAGAAGCAAGTAACGGGCTAGAGGCGATCGCTATCTATACTCGCCTCCAACCAGATATAGTACTGTTGGATATTATGATGCCAGTGATGGATGGGTTTAGTTGCTGCGCTCAACTGCAAGCACTTTCCAACGGCAAAAACACACCAGTGTTAATGATTTCTACTTTTTCCGATCAAGCAACCGTAGATAAAGCTTTTGCTCTGGGTGCAACTGACTTTATTACTAAGCCGATTCAATGGCCAATATTACATCTAAGATTGCGCCGTCTTTTAGAAGCTAATCATGCCATACAGGAATTAAGACAGCAAGCTATACAGGCACAATTGCGGGAAGTCGAACTCAAGATAGCATTAGATGCTGCTCGTATGGGCATCTACAACTGGGATCTGTTGACGAACAAAATTACTTGCTCAGATAATCTAGAAGCAATTTTTGGCTTAGAGAAAGGCACTTTCAACTACACATATCAAGCTTTTCTCCACTGCATTCATCCCCATGATCGCGATTTCGTCAGGCGATCGCATCAGCAAGCTATTAAGGATAGAGCCAAATATGAAATTGAATTTCGAGTTATTTTACCCGATGAGAAAATTCGTTTTTTAGCAAACAAAGGAGTTGTCGTTGTAGATACGTCTGGTATAGCTGTGCAAATATCTGGGGTATACATGGATATCACCAAGCGCAAGCAAGCGGAGGAGGCCCTAGAAGTTCATGCTAACCAGCAAGCAATGGTGGCAGAACTAAGTCAAATGGCTTTAGCTGGTACAGATTTGACTACACTGATGAACTCATCTGTAACAATCGTCGCCCAATGTCTCAAAGTTGAGTTTTGCAAAATTTTGGAACTCCTGCCAGATAATCGGAAATTACTGCTACGTGCTGGAGTCGGTTGGCAACCTGGACTTGCGGGAAAGGCGATCGTGAGCGGGGAGATAAATTCTCAAGCTGGTTATACTCTGCTTTGCGATGGACCAGTGATTGTTGATGACCTCCGTGCCGAAACGCGATTCAATGGGCCACCACTACTACATGAGCATCAAGTGGTGAGCGGCATTAGCGTAGTGATTTATGGCAAAGAGCGACCTTTTGGTGTCTTTGGCGCACACACAACCAGACACCACATTTTTACCAAAGATGACATTTCTTTTCTCCAAGCTGTTGCCAATGTTCTCGCTACAGCCATTGAGCGCCAACGCGTGGAAGAGGCACTCAAAGAAAGTGAAGAACGCTGCCAGTTAGCCGTGCAGGGCAATAATGATGGCATTTGGGACTGGAACGTTAAAAATAATCAAGTATATTTCTCAACTCGCTGGAAAGAAATGCTTGGTTACGCAGAACATGAAATTTCCAATCATTTAGACGAATGGGCAACACGAGTACATCCAGATGATATTGGATTTGTCAGACAAGCGATCGCCGATCACTTTGCTAAGATTACCCCGTTTTTTATCAGCGAACATCGAGTCCGGTGCAAAGATGACACCTATAAATGGGTTTTGGATCGCGGTCAGGCAGTGTGGGATGAAGATGGTAATGTTGTGCGGATGACAAGTTGCCATACAGATATCACTGAACGAAAACTGGCAGAAGAACAACTGCGTCAGAGCGAAGAACGTTTCCAAATAGTCGCCCATGCTACTAACGATCTTTTATGGGACTGGGATTTGCTGACTGATGAGGTGTGGTGGAATCAAGCTTTAGAAAAACTTCTGGGTTACTCAAAAGAGCAAATCACATTTACCGCTAATTGGTGGTATGAACATATACATCCAGACGACAGGCAGAGAATCGCCTCCCAAGCGCGGACACTGATAGATAGCGGTGAAAAATTCTGGTCAAATGAATACCGTTTTCGTCGCAGCGATGGTTCTTATGCCTATATGTTTGATCGCGGTTATGTCGTTCATGACCAAACAGGTAAACCAGTGCGGATGATGGGCGCGATGATGGATATAAGCGAACGGCAAGCCGTACTGCGCGATCGCGATCATGCCCAAGCAGCATTAGAACTCCAAAATTTGCGATCGCAACTATTCGCTAATATCACCCTGAAAATTCGTCAGTCTTTACAAATCGATGAAATTCTGCAAACCAGTGTCAAAGAAGTGCAAAAGCTACTGCTTGCCGACCGAGTATTAATCTTGCGCCTACAGCCAAATGGCTCTTTCATAGCGGTTCAAGAGGCAATAGTTCCTGGTTTACCTGTTGTACTGGGGCAGCAAATTATCGACCCTTGCTTTCGCGATGATTATATTGAGCAGTACCGCCAAGGACGAATTAATGTCATTAACGATATCAAAGAAGCTGATATCCAACCTTGCCACGTTGAATTACTGGAACGATTTGTCGTTAAAGCCAACCTTGTAGTCCCGATTTTCCTCAAAAATCAGCTGTGGGGACTGCTAATTGCCCATCAGTGCGCCCATCCCCGCCAGTGGACTAGCTGGGAAATTGAACTTTTACGACAGCTAGCAGATCAAATAGGCATTGCCTCAACTCAGAGCCTCATTCTAGAACAAGAAACTCGGCACAGAGAAGAACTCACGCGTTCTAATGAAGAACTAAAACAATTTGCATTTGTCGCCTCCCACGATTTGCAAGAGCCACTGCGTAAAATTAAAACTTTTGGCGATCGGCTCAAAAGCACCTGTGGCGACACCTTAAGTGAACAAGGACGTGACTATCTAGAACGAATGCAGAATGCTGCATCAAGAATGCAGATATTAATTGAAGACTTGTTAACACTTTCACGAGTTACTACCAGAGCGCAACCTTTTGTATCAGTAAATCTGACAAAGATTGCCCATGAGGTATTGTCTGATTTAGAAATTTATGTACAGCAAACTGGAGGAAGTGTAGAAATAGAACAGTTACCCACCATTCAAGCTGATCCTATACAGATGCGTCAATTGTTGCAAAATCTAATTGGTAACGCCCTCAAATTCCATCGCCCACAAATACCACCAGTTATCAAAATCTATAGTAAGATATTAAACAATCAAGCAGATAACATATCTAGTAATTCTGGATTTTGCCAAATCATCGTAGAAGATAATGGTATTGGTTTTGAAGAAAAATATCTCGACCGGATTTTTAATGTTTTTCAACGTTTGCATAGTAGCATTGAATACGAAGGCACTGGTATAGGTTTAGCGATCTGCCGGAAAATAATTGAGCGTCATCATGGACATATCACAGCCCAAAGCAAACCTGGGCAAGGAGCAAAATTTACAATCATATTGTCAATTAATTCCCATTCTTGATTTTTATTCCTAGAGAGGGATTAATACTAAATCCCAAAATTAGCTTAATTGTACAATTGCCACTCGTAATTTGTAGGACTGATGTATTGTACAAATCAACCATAATGTTAATTATTAATAAGATTAGATTATTTCAGGCTATTGGCACCACCAAAGCTATTTGTTGTTAGACATCGCCTTCTATTAGCAAAGAAATAAAACTTTCAGATCCTAAACAAATAAATTGCATAAGTAATGATTTTTGTCAACGGAAGAGTTACCATCTATGCCAGCTTAATAACTCGATTCATAATAAATTACTACAAAGGAGACGATGTGGAGGGTCGAAAAAGAAATCTCACCATCTTAATGGCTGATGACGATGAAGACGATGGCATCTTGGTTCGTGAGGCATTGGCAGAGAGTCAATTGCCAATTGAACTATACATCGTGAGTAATGGTGAAGAGTTGATGGATTATTTGTACCATCGTGGTCAATATGTAAACAGGAGCAGTTTACCGCATCCTGGTTTGATTTTATTAGATTTGAATATACCGAGAATTAACGGTCTTGAGGCACTCAAACAGATAAAATCTGACCCCCAACTGCGGCAAATTCCAGTTGTAATACTAACAACATCACGAAGAGAAGAAGATATATATAATACTTACCATTTAGGTGCGAACTCCTTCATCATTAAGCCAGCGCCTTTTGCCTCATTAGTCGAGGTCATGGACACTTTAGTCAAATACTGGTTTGAAATCGTGAAACTACCACTAGAAGCAGTGGGAGAAAAACATGGACAACAGCCCTATCAAAGTTTTGTTCATTGATGATGACGAAGATGACTATATTTTGACTCGTTACTGGTTCAGTGAATTTCAGGTAGCAGACTGCGAGTTGGAGTGGGTGAATAATTATGAAGCAGCAAGAAATGCGATCGCTCGCCACCAACATGACGTTTATCTTGTAGACTACCGTTTGGGGCCACACAATGGACTGGAACTTTTGCGCGAAGCAATTGCCAACGGCTGTTCTTCTCCCATAATTTTACTAACTGGTCAGGGCGACTGGGAAATAGATATCGAAGCGATGAAAGCTGGAGCCGCAGATTATCTTGAAAAAAGCCAGTTGACTGCACCTTTATTAGAGCGTTCTATCCGCTACGCCATCGAGCGCAAACAGACAGAACAGAAAATCCGCGAACAAGCCGCTTTACTCGATGTTGCCACCGATGCAATTTTTGTGCGTGATTTAGACGATAAAATTTTATTTTGGAACAAAGCTGCTGAGAGTCTGTACGGTTGGAAAAAAGAAGAAGTAATTAATAAGAAAACACGATCTCTCTGGCATGAAAAACATCCGTCTAAAGTTCAAGAAGCACTCAGTGTTTTGATGAAAAATGGCTCTTGGGAGGGCGAATTACAGCAAAAAACAAAATCAGGTAAAGAAATTATTGTCGAAAGCCGTTGGACACTAGTGCATGAATTCGGCAATAAAGCACAATCTTTTCTCGTTGTTAACACTGATATCACACAAAAAAAACAACTTGAAGCGCAATTTCTCCGCGCCCAGCGATTGGAAAGCATTGGTACTTTAGCCAGTGGTATCGCCCACGACTTAAATAATATTCTTGCGCCTATTTTGATGACAGCTCAACTGTTAGAGGCACAAGTCCATGATGAGCGTTCTCGGCGACTGTTGCCAATATTGATTACAAACACTAAACGCGGGGCAAATTTAGTCAAGCAAGTATTATCTTTTACTCGCGGGCTTGAAGGCGATCGCACAATATTGCAATTAAAGCATTTAATAATAGAAATTCAGCAAATTATTAGAGAAACATTTCCCAAATCCATTGAAGTTTCCACTCAAATTTCGCAAAATCTCTGGACTGTATGTGGTGATGCCACCCAACTGCATCAGGTATTGATGAATTTATGTGTTAATGCTCGTGACGCTATGCCAAATGGTGGAACTTTGAAAATTTCGGCGGAAAATCTCTTAATTGATGAAAATTACGCCAAGATGCATATCGAAGCTCAAGTTGGCCATCATGTCGTTATTACTGTTACTGATACAGGAATTGGGATTAAATCAGAAATATTAGATCGCATATTTGATCCATTTTTTACTACCAAAAGACTCAATAAAGGTACTGGTCTTGGTCTTTCTACAGTCCTTGGCATTATTAAAAGCCACGGCGGTTTTATCAACGTATGTAGCGAACAGAGAAAAGGTAGCCAATTTAAGGTATATTTGCCAGCACAAGACGCGGCGGAAACTATAGAAGAAGAAGACCAAAGACTACCTTCAGGACAAGGAGAATTAATTTTAGTTGTAGATGACGAAGCTGCCATTCGAGACGTAACAAAAACATCCTTAGAAAGCCATAATTATAAAGCAATGACAGCTAGTGATGGCATTGAAGCAATAGCCTTATATGCAGAACATCGAGATGAAATATCTCTTGTCTTGACTGATATGGTAATGCCGTCTATGGATGGGATAACTACTATCCGCACCCTGCGAAAAATTAACCCAGATGTCAAAATTATTGCCGTCAGCGGACTAACTTCGACTGATAAAGTTAATACAGCCTATGATATGGGTATTAAAGCCTTTTTATCTAAGCCTTATACAGCTAGTCAATTACTGCAAATTATTAGCACAGTTCAAAAGATTTAGGAATTTGAAATTGGGCATGGGGCATTGGGCATTACTAATTTATTTGTCAAACTTGAGAGTTATAATTTAGTGAATCCTAACTTCTAACTCCTAACTATTAAATTACCCATGACAAAGGATGAAGTCTTAGCGGCTAATGCAGCTTTTTATCGAGCTTTTGAAAGAAAAGATATTGAGATAATGAGTGCCGTATGGTCACAAGGAACTGGTAGTTTTTGTATTCATCCTGGAAGTAATATACTACGAGGTTGGAAGGAGATTCGCATCTCTTGGGAGCAGATATTTAAAAACACCGCTTATATCGAAATAAACACAGATATAATTGCTACAGAAATAGTTGATAATATTGCTTATATTGTGCTGAGAGAAAATGTATTCCAAGTAGTAGCTGGGAGAAGACTTGAAGCACAATCAACAGCTACAAATATATTTCACTTTCTTGGTGGAAAGTGGTATTTAGTTCATCATCATGGCAGTCCAGTTTTGCGGTGAGGAATGGGGAATGGGGACTAGAGAAGAGTTTTACAATACCCAAGACTAATGACTAAATGACTAATGACTAATGACTAATCAACTCTACTGCATCTCGTCCATCGTAATTTTGTAAGTAAACTTTCACAACTTCCTCTTTAGCAGTAGGTAACTTCTTTCCAATAAAATCTGGGTGGATTGGTAATTCTCGATGGCCCCTGTCTACTAACACGGCTAAACGAATCACCTCTGGTCTACCGTAATCGTTGACTGCATTCAAAGCAGCGCGAATTGTCCGTCCTTTAAAAATCACATCATCCACGAGTACAACCGTTTTCCCCGTAAGGTCAAAAGGAATTTCACTTTTCGTTGGAGTCCGCAATCCAATCTTGTCGAGGTCATCTCGATAAAATGTAATATCCAAAGCGCCAACTGACACAGCTACACCTTCCAGCGTCTCAATCTGACGCGCCAACAATTCGGCTAATAACGCACCCCTGGTATAAATACCAAGAAGCACCAGTTGAGACAAATCACGTGTCCTTTCCACAATTTGAGAGGCGAGGCGAGTTAAGGTACGACGGATTTCTTCGGATGAGAGAATTTCAACTACTTTAGCAGACATAGGGAATAATAAGTTAGGAGTGATGAGTTAACAGAGACGCGATTAATCGCGTCTGTACAAGAGTTAGAAGTTTTTATTCTTAACTCCTAAATTTACTTGTTTGGGAGTATTAAGAATATTGCGATCGCTATGCCTAACCATAGCAAAAAACAATATCGAGTTAACTGCAAAGCATTTTGAATAGATGTTGCAGTAATGGGATAAATAGCATCTCCTAGCAGTGGTTTGTACTTAGCCACCCCACGATACCAATTTGTACCTCCCATCTGCACACCCAAAAAAGCAGCATAGACACACTCACTCCAGCCAGAATTGGGACTAGGATCGTTAATTGCATCCCGACGACAAATTCGCCAAACCTGCATTGGTTTACCCGATAACAGCGCCAGAGTCACGACTGTTAATCGACAAGGTAGCCAAGTTAAATAATCTTCTAACCGCGCACAAAACCATCCCAAATAAGTATAGGGTGCTTCTCGGTATCCCACCATTGAATCAAGGGTACTGCTGGCTTTGTATGCTAAAGCCAAGGGAGTTGGCCCCACAATTGGCACAAAGACACCAACAATTGCATAAAAAAGCGGAGCCATGACTCCATCGGTAGCATTTTCTGCAACCGTTTCTAAAACGGCTCGCAAAATTTCTGGTTGTGAGAGGTTTTGGGTATCTCGACCAACGTAATTACTTAAAATCTTCCGAGCTTTCTCCAAATCTCCTGCTGTTAAAGGTTGTAAAACAGCTACTGCTGCTGCTCGCAAACTTCTACCAGCAAAACAACTAGCTAAAAGAATGGAATCAATTGCAATTCCCAACCACGGATGAACCCATCTGGCACTTTGAATAATCAAAAAACCAACAAGACCGCTACCAATTATTAAAATAATCCCTAGTACAATTCCAGCTAGGCGTTGTATAAGAGGATTTTTATACAATTGGAGAAAAAATTTGCTTAGGTGAGAAATTACCCACCCCATAATTTGTACTGGATGAGGCCAATCCCAAGGATCGCCAATTAAGTAATCTAAAAATGCAGCAATTATTAAAATATAGATGCTATCAGTCATAAGTCATGAGTCAAGGGTCAATCAATTTTGGATTTTGGGTTACATCTTTGGTGCGCTTCCAGAGCAACTTGGATTTTAGATTGACCCCGACCACGTTAGTGTAGTGGTACAAAATCCGAGTAATTGGCTCTTATAACACAGCGTTAGCGGTAGCTTACTCCTGCGGGGAGTGCAGCATTTTGTACAGAGGAACGAGCATTTGTAGAAGCGTCCGATTTGAAATTGAGGATTTTCGATTTGTTCCCCTCACGAAAGCGTTGGGGGACGAATTACCGGGTGGGGTATCAACCAAAAAATCTAAAATCCTATTCAATATTTAAACTATTAGACCGGAGGCGGAGCGTCTCCGGCTCCGCTCTTGGCTAAACCACAAAACTGGCTTCTTCCCCAAGGGAAGCTTGCCAGCTACGAGCATCGTAATAAAGGTCTGCCAGAGTAATACTGTACAAAGCTTCTTTGAGCTTTTGGTTGAGTCTTTGCCAAAGGCTAAATGTTACCCAATCTTCAGCTTGTGTAGGTGCTGGGGTGTGATGAGGTAAATGGCTAGTTTCGCCAACTGCTTCTAAAATTTGTCCTATAGATATTTGTGCAGGCTCTCTTGCCAATTGGTATCCGCCGATGCTGCCACGAATTGATTTAACTATTGATGCACGACGCATTTCTATTAGTAGTTTTTCGAGATAAGGAGCAGGGATATCTTGACGTTTAGCGATCGCTCTTACAGATACAGGCCCATATTTTGGCTGTAAACTCAAATCTAGCAACGCCTTTACACTATAGTGTCCTCTGGTAGTTAGTTTCATTTTGGCAAGCTTTGTTGTTTATGCTTTGTCATTTGTCCTTTGTAAATAACCAATAACCAACGACCAATAACTAAGGATCAGTTTTACTTATCATTCTGTAACTCAATTATCATCCTCAGCAAATAAACAACCTTTAGAGCGTTAGTTTAGAAAACTTAAACAAGTATAGTTTAGCAGTGATTTACAAACTATATATATAGCGATCAGCATTGCCAGCATTCTCTAAAATAGATTGTCTTGACAATATTGTTAATGGCATAACAATTGTGCATCTGAGTGTAATATACTTGGCTAGGTTGAGATAAAAACTAAAGGATTATGTTCCTATTAGCTCAACCTCAGCTAAAATAAAATCGATTCCAACACTTCAAACATCCATTTTTGATCTAAGTTGATGCCTAAACAGAAAAAAATTGAACCCCTACTCGGTGAAGAACTGCTCAAAAAAGTCAAAGAGCTAGAGAACGAGAGCAAAGAAGACAAAGCCAAAAAGTGTGGCTACTATACCGTTACTAAAAACGGTATAGAGCGCGTCAATATGATGAAGTTCTTAAATGCCCTAATTGATGCTGAAGGGATTCAGTTGGACAGTACACCAAGTGCTAATGGGCGTGGTGGACGTAGTGCTAGCTATAGAATTAGTGTGCAATCGAATGGTAACTTACTTATAGGTTCAGCTTATACAAAACAGATGAATCTGAAACCAGGAGATGAGTTTATCATCACTTTAGGCAAAAAGCACATTCGTCTGAGACAGGTAGATCCAGAAGATCGGGAAGGTGATGAAGCTATAGAAGCCACGGCTTAATAAATGGTCATTAGTCAATTGTCATTTGTCCTTTGTGAAAACCAATGACTAATGACCAATGACCAATGACCAATCACTAATGACTAATAACTATATCTGTAGTGGGTAAGACTGGTAAATAGTGGCGAAGTGCCTTGCGCGTAACTGCTAAATTGCAGGTTAAGGCAATTTGCTCTTTTTCTAGTAAACCCAAAATGCGATCGGGTTTGTCTCGTGCTACCACTGGTAATTGATGTAAACCTCGAAGACTCATACGATCTAAAGCTTCAGATAATAGTTCATCTTGCCATGCATAGAGAATTTCAGTAGTACAAATATCTATGAGAGTTTGACTGGATAAATTATCTGGAATTTCAGTTAGTGAATTCGGGTAACTTTGCCAAAGAGCAAGGGCACGGTTAATATCTTCTAGAGAGAGTATACCAACTAATTGCTCGGCTGCATCAATTACTAAAGCACTTCGGGTGCGATCGCGGATCATTTCTACAGCTGCATCTAAAACTCCAAGGGTTGCAGGTAATTTTTTTGGATAGGGGTGCATAGCATCTTCTACCAAAATTTGCTGCACAATTTCCGCTTGTTCATCTTTCAATTCCGAAAGACCAATTTGTTGCAGATTAGAGTTAGAGTTAAAAGTTGGTTTAATCCTTTCTACTAGCCAAACACTCAAACCCACAGCTGCCATCAACGGTAAAACAATGCGATAGTCACGGGTTAATTCAAACAGCATTAAAATAGCCGTTAACGGCGCTCTGACACTAGCAGCTAGTACTGCTGCCATTCCTACCATTGCGTAAGCAGGAGGAGCCGCCATTTGATCGCAAATAGTCGGGAATGCCACAGCTAAAAGTTTGGCATACGCTGAACCAAAAGAAGCACCTAAAAACATGGCTGGTGCAAACAAACCGCCAATGAAACCACTACCCGCACTAATTGCAGTCATCAGTAGTTTCACCACCAACAGTACTACTAACAGGGAGAGTGGAAACTCTACATCCTGAAGCATTGCTTCTACAGTTTCATAACCCACACCCAAAATTTGTGGGAAATGCAAAGCAACTGCGCCAATTATCACACCGCCAATAATTGGATGAATTGGCTCAGGAATTCGTCCCAAAAAGGCAAAACCTCGAACCTTTCCAGCAAAGCAGGCTTTTGCTAAACGAATTAATTGAGTATAAGCCAGAGAAACAAGGCTGGCCCCTAAACCCAAGCCAAGATAAAGGGGTAATTCCAAAGGACTGCGGACTTGGTAAACAGGTAAATCAAAAGCAGGTTGTGCCCCCAAACCAATTTGGGCAATTAATGCTGCTACCACCGCCGCTAATAGCACCACGCTCACCGCAGAAGTAGCGAAAGATGTCGCTCCCATCACCACTTCCAAGGCAAAAAATACTCCAGCAATGGGAGCATTAAATCCCGCCGCCAGTCCAGCCGCCGCGCCAGCACCCAACAACAAACGTTGTCGCTCTTGAGATACATTGAGAATTACAGAGAACAACATCCCAAAATTTGCGCCAATTTCTACACTCGGCCCCTCTGGCCCCAAAGAAGCACCGCTTCCTAAAGAAACAGATGCGGCCAGCATTTTCGTAACTGGTCGTAGTGGTCGCTTAATCTCTGTTCCCTGAGAAGCGGCGATGAGAGATGAAAGTCCAGGGCCAAAGTCTTGAGTGCGCCAGCGCATCAAGCCAACGATTAATCCGCCAAGGGTGGGAACGCAGGCTAAAGTCCAAGCACCCCAGACACCGATTTGACCCATTAAATTTTCCAGCATCAACTGGTGAATCAACTGGATTAAATAGTGAAAGGTGACTACACCCATACCCGTACCACCGCCAATGAGCATGGCTAAAAACAGGACAACTGTTTCTGGGGATGGTTGAAAACGATTAATTAGGTGAGCTAAATGAGCAGAAGGTGTAGGAAATGCAGGTTGTTCCGTTACCTTCCTCAGTTGAGTGGGAGGCAGGAGAGTCATTGAGAGGCGGGGTAAATGTAAGAAAAAATTTAAATTTTTATCTGTTACTTCTCATTGTGAGCCATTATTTAGCAACCAGACAAGTAGACTTTATTTGCTTAATTTACAAAGCTTTAGCAAAAAATGTCATTGTGCAAAATTTTTGTGGGGAGAATGGTTAAATGGGAGACAATTGTTACTTGAGGGGCAAAGATCCCTGGTGGGGTGCGAGTGAGTGCCAACACTATTTTTTCTAGAGACAACAAAGTTTTTGTGGTCTGGTGGATACACCTGCAAACATTAACTAGGAGTCATCCTTGCCTAAATCTAGCTATACTCGTGTTGCGACCATTGAGCCATCCTTGGTAGTAATACAATGTATGTATGATTTATGGCTGTTGTCAGACCATACTTGGAAGTCTGCTAAGTATTGATCGGAATTCAATATAGCTATTCTTATAGAGCGAGTAAATGGACTAGGCGGACGAGGTAAATGAATATACACACCTTTGATAATCATTATGTTACTTGCCCAATTTGCCAAAGAAATGCCACTCCCAAACCAGTTAAAACGCGCATGGGCTTGTTTTGCTGTCCCTATTGCCAAGAACGGCTAGTAGTTTGCCAAAGCGGTCATTATGTGCGCGATCCGTTTACTTGGAGACAATTAATGATTGCTTCCTCGTTACGTCGTCAAAGCCGACCTTTAGCTAGGATTATCAGAGATTTTGTCTTGCTCAAGCGTCCGATGGTAGCCTTGGCTGTAGGAAGTGCCATTTTCTTTAGTGCGATCGCCCTAACTCAAGAAAAGACAAGTTACGAGCGCCAAATCTCTCCTACAACAGAGAAAGTTAATCAACCAGGAAATAAATCTCAGTAAATGGATTACTTTGGTATAAATCAAATCTTACTTTGATTTTTGTAATATTATAACTAAATACTTTTATGAAACCGTGTCTTATTACCCCAAATAGGACGCGGTTTTACATCATGTCCGCTTAAATGTCTTTGACGCTTGAACTAGTGATCGCATGAGATACTGGAAACACTACTTCACCGATAACCTCAAACAGCTTAAGACCAAACTGCGATCGTTAAAAGATTTAGAACAGGTGTTTGATGAGATGAAAGCGCCTAAAGTAATTAAGGTAGCGCTGACTCCTTAGTTCCTGCACCCTATCGATTAACCGAATTTTTATACAGCGGATTTTACTCCCTTATTATCTATAGCTGCCAACATCGTGCAACAAGAATAAGACAACGATCTCCCATAAAAAGGTATGGTGAAAAACCACAATTTGAGTCATCATCATCTTCCATCTTGTAGAAGATAATTCCCTTTCCTAACCAAGGTTGCACAGACTTGAGCCATATATTGAGTGCTTCCTCTTCTGACTCATCTGGACGGAATGTATCTTGCATCCAAATTGCAAAATCAAGCGGCTCAAGCACCTCAGCCGCATTTTGCATATCTTCCTCAGTCCACCATTCAGGTAATTGGGAATAATCATAGTCATCTGGATAAAGATTTCGGCAAAGTGTCAATAAATCAATAATTTGGATTTCTGTAGTCTCTTCGTCGCAATCAAACAGTCTAAAGTCTTCAGGTTTTGTAAAAACTCGAATATCAACCACTCCGTGGTTCCAGGTTTTTCTGCCACCTAGCAGTAAATCTAGATAATTCTGCATTGCTGCATCAAAACCAAAGTTTGGAATTATGTATGTATCGCCAATTTGGATAGCCTCATTCGCGTAGGATTTAGCAGCTTCACCATGCTGCTGAATTAGTTTTTCCAATTCTTCAGGACACATATCTACAACTTACATAAATTTTGCTTCAACTGTGTTAAAAGCTGATTCACAAAAATTTCACCATCAATCCGTTCTCCCTTTTCAAGTGATGCTATTCCTTCATCAATCTTGGTGCGAGTTTCTTCGAGCCATGTTTCCTCAGAAAGAGTATTTTATGCTAAAAGACGTAATGCACTTTGAATTACTTCATCAACACTGTTAAATCTACCTGTTGATAGCAAAATTTGAATTAGTTGTTCTTGCTCTGGGCTGAATGTAATGCTCATAACGATTTCATTCCTTGGCTTTTTCTATCATACTAGCTTTGATAAGTAAGATCCCTGATGTCTTAATTTGGATTGATTCATTGAAATAATCTTGCTGAAAAACGGGAAGACTATGGTTACTCCCTAATGGGGAAATTTCCATGAAAGTCGTGAATAGAAAAATGCTCAAAAAATCTCTGCTTAACTGTTTAATTTTGCCTTTTTCTCTAGTACCTTGGCTGTGCGTGGGAACGCTTTTTGATTCCCAAGCCAATGCTTTACCAGGGCAAAGTACAGAGGAAGTAGGCACTTGGATTAAAGCACATCCTACACTCCGCCCTCGGAGTGGGGAGTTATTGTTTGTGCAAAAAACTGATACTGCTGCTCAACGATTCACTTTTCAAGCGTCGGTATTGCCCCCTGGTAGGGTGCAATTTTCTAAAGACCGTGGCACAATTCGTAGTGAGCGCATTTCCATGTATGATGCCATTAACGGCATGACATTTGCGCGTCTCCAGGAATCCTTGCGGGTGATTTATGGCTTGGAGATTTATCAAGACTACGATCGCGCCCAGGTAGTTTACCAGTATCCCAACCAGAAGGTAGTTAACTCGGCGCGTCTGGCTAAAACTCCCATTCGGGAAGCTTTAAAGGGAGAATTACGAGTAGGCGATCGCTATGTATATTGGGTGGAAATTGCTCAACCCAAGAGTGGCAAGGCTTTTACCGGGCAAATGACGGTTTTGCTCAAAACTGACTTAGACAAGTTAGAAGGTGAACTGCAAATTCGGTAATGGGCATTGGGCATTGGGTATGGGGCATTAATTATTCTTCCTCGCTTCCTCATCTTCCTCTGCCCCTGATTTTCCACTTAAAGGTTACTAAAAATAGTGTTCTATAGTTTCCCTAGGCTGATGGGAGCTAGGGTTTGCCATATACCTGAAAAGATACTTTCAGATGCTAAGGAAATTCGTAGCAAATCTTCCTTTAGTAGTGGTGGCCAATCTATACCAGCTTTACGCCCTGCGGCAAATAGCTGTTGTGCCTTAATGCTTAACTGATAAAGGGCTAAAGCCAGTTCTCGGTCTAGGGTCTTTGCATCTTTAAGGGCTTCAAACACCACTTTCAATGCCAGCAAAATTGAAGTGATCTGACCGGGTACCGGCGGTTTCCCCTGTTTCATACGCGTTAACAGCGCATCTGGGTTTTCCTCGGTTGTGATTGTCTGATCTATGAGGAGTTTCCGAGCTGTTTCGTAATTCATGTAGTCAGTTTAGCGTACATTTTGCTTCAGCAGTAATACCTAATTAAAAAGTCATAAAATTGGCTTCTAGTTATTTATAGCAATCTCATTTGATTTGTGAAAAGATAAGCTTGGGAAAAATGATGGAGAATTTGCGATGCTATAGGTTAACCAGATAGACTGACATATAAGAATATCTTTGAAAAATACGCCCCGCTTGGAATCAGAAGCAAAATGATATCACTGAACTTACTAGAAATTGAGCGCTCAATCCGTGCCTTGTCTGTAGAAGAGCAACTTTGGCTACTAGAAAGCATTGCTAGACAAATCAGAGAAAGTGAATATATAAAAGATAAATTTGCTGATGTCACAAATCAGGAAGATAAACTGGAATTAATGGTTGATGAGCCAAAGATTTCAACAGAAATTGCTGCAATCAATGATGAATTTGCAATTTCTGAAATCCTCTGATATGTAAAAGTAAAAATTATGAGTTTGCCAGATTTAAAAAGTCAAATATACAAGTTATAGGTGAGCGATCGCTTAGAGGATGTTTGAGAAGTTACTAGTTAAGATAACCCCTGCTCTTGAGAGCGGGGTTTTGTACTATATGCGTAATTCTAATGACATAAATTATCCGTCTTTCAAGTCACTGCCGACTAGAGTAAGCTTAGCCCAGGTTGAGCTACGCTTATTTTTATCTTGCTTTCAGTAGTGCATCTATTGTCTAATTTGTCAATGAATAAATTCTGAAATAGGACTTAGGAGCTTGCTCGGCGGTGATAATTTGGTAAACCCTTGGGTAGCTTCGAGCAACTGGTATTGTTCCAAGCCGAAGAAGTGTAGAGTGTTAAGTGTTAAGTATTAAATAAAAAAAAATTTGAATTTGAGCATTGGAAGAACAAAAGATAGATAATCAACGACTATTGAGTAGTGATTGTTGACTATTGACTAATGAGCATGAAATTGAGTTTTAAGCACACTGTTGATCAGTGGTTCAACAAAATAGCAAAGAATCCAGGTCTCAGTGTCACTGTGTCGGGTTTATGGTTAATGGTGGTTGGCTGGATAGCTTTTGGGTGGAATTTGGGCAATATTGGCTTGATTGATGAGACAGAGCCACTGTTTGCCGAAGCTTCCCGCCAGATGTTTGTCACAGGTGATTGGATAACCCCATTTTTCAATGGTGAAACTCGTTTCGATAAACCTGCTTTAATTTACTGGTGTCAGGCGATCGCATATTACATTCTTGGAGTAAATGAGTGGGCAGTACGTCTTCCTTCTGCGATCGCAGCATTTGGCTTAATTTGTTTAGCTTTTTACACCGTACAGTGGTATTTCGCTAAACAAGATGAATTAGAGCAAGTTTCACGTCCTACTCGCCGCTACTTAACATCTTTTATCGCAGCCGCGCTCATGGCACTCAACCCCGAAACTATTATTTGGGCGAGAACGGGTGTCTCTGATATGCTGCTCACCGGATGTATAGCATCAGCTTTGTTATGTTTCTTTCTAGGGTACGCGGGGAAGGGAGGGAGCAGGGAGCAGGGAGCAGGGAGCAGGGAGCAGGGGAGCAGGGGAGCAGGGGAAGCAGAATTAATAACCAATGCCCAATCCCCAATGCCCCATGCCCTATTCCCTAATAAGTGGTACTTGGCTTGTTATGTGCTAATTGCTGGGGCAATTTTGACTAAAGGCCCAGTGGGAATTGTCTTGCCAGGGATAATTGTTGCCGCCTTTTTGCTTTACGTGGGAAGGTTTAGAGAGGTATTGCGGGAAATGCGCCTCTTCGTGGGTATACTGATAATTCTAGGTTTGTCAGTGCCCTGGTATGCTTTAGTAATTTGGCGCAATGGCTGGAATTATATTAATGCCTTTTTTGGTTATCATAACCTGGAACGCTTTACAGAAGTAGTTAATGGTCACTCAGCACCTTGGTATTTTTACTTTATAGTAGTGCTGCTGGGTTTTGCGCCATACTCTGTATATTTACCAGTTTCTATAATAAGACTAAAGTTTTGGCAGCGATCGCACTGGCGATCCCTTGAACGTTTTCAGCAGTTTGGTTTATTCGCTTGGATTTGGTTTGCTAGCATCTTTTGCTTTTTCTGCATTGCTGTCACCAAACTGCCTAGTTACGTCTTGCCTTTAATGCCAGCAGCAGCGATCCTAGTGACGCTTTTATGGAGCGACTTTTTCCAGGATACAGAAGACAGACAAACATCTCCGGTTTCTTCCTCCCCCACTCCTCCCCTTTCCCCTACTTTTCTCCGAGTGAGTGGTTGGTTGAATGTAATGTTTTTATCAGTTCTAGCAACAGCACTGTTTAACATAACGCATATATTAGGTACTGATCCAGCTATCAGTAACTTTCATGAACTAATTCAAAAATCTGGTTTACCAGTAATAGCTGGCGTAATGTGGTTGATTTGTGCAATTTTAGTTGCTGGTTTCTTACTGAGTCGCCGATGGAACTACATTATTGGAATTAATTTACTAGGGCTTGTGGCATTTATAATTTTTGTCTTAACGCCTGCTTCGTTTTTTATTGATCGAGAACGTCAATTACCCTTAAGGGAATTATCTGCGGTCATTCTAGAAGTAAAACAACCAAATGAAGAATTGATCATGCTTGGCTTCAAAAAGCCCAGTGTGGTATTTTACAGCCACATCCACGTCAATTACTTAAGATTTCCCCAAGAGGCTATAGAGCATATTCAAAACCAGGCTGCCAAGAAACTACAACCTGCCTCACTGTTACTATTAGCTGAACAGAAAAAGTTTTTACAAATGGAATTACAGCCAGATGATTACAAAAGTTTATCTACCAAAGGTGCTTATAACCTAGTTCGGGTTCCTTTTAAGAAAAAGAAAAATGAAAAAATAGACATATCATAATTGGGAATGGGGCATTGGGCATTGGGCAAAACAGTTTCGTTAGCGGATAGCTAAGGTTTAGCCCGTGCTGTTAGCGGATAGTTAAGGTTTAGCCCTTGAGGAGTGCTGAGTGAAGAGTTAGGAGTTAAAAATTCTTCCCCTGCTCCCCATTCCCCATTCCCCATTCCCTATTCCCCTTAACATTTGCCATTGTAACCATTGACAGCTAAGGCTTGATTGATCTGGTTTAATAGGTCTTCCATTGATATCGATCGCGGTAATATTTGGGTAGCGATCGCACCAACAACAGCTTCTATCGATTCCAAACCATTCTTCTTCTGCTTGTCAATTTCCTTATAAGCTACCCCAACCGGAAAATTGGTGTCTGGGCGATTTAATCGCTGATTTAGTACCAAAATTGGTGGTAATTTATCAGGTGAATCTCCCAATGTTTTCAGGGCTTTTAGCACATCTTTGTGGATAGCGGATTCTCCTAAACAAATTAGCAGTAAATCAACGCTTTGGTGGCGAATTTGTTGTAATACTTCTGCCCAACAAGGACTCATCGCCGCTTTGAAGCCTGCTGTTTGTAAATACTGAATTAAAGCTTGGAACCACTCAGCCCCCCTTTCAGCAGTTTCACTACTAATTGAGCAATTTTTTGCTGTCCGATAACCCTTAGCTGGCTTACGTCTTACCTGTGGAAAATCACGCAGCATCGTCAAATCTACAACCAAGATGTTAGGAGGGCAGCAAATACCAGAAGCAATTTGTAGTACTGATAGTAAAGCATCTGTTTTTTCGATGCGACTACTGTTGTCTTTGGTAAATGGTGTTAAGTAAGGAAATACAGATAACCCTGGTACTTTAGAAGCCACTAAGGTAGTTGCAACATCGCAAGTAACCAATGGTAGAGCCGCCAAACGTGGGTGCTGGATTAGTTGTTGCAGATAAATTTGGGCGGTGGTACTTTCGACATCTAGTAAAATGACATCAAATTGCCATACCCGCGCCAAAAGCTCTGCCTGATCTAAATCATCTACTTCAATCACCCGATGTTCTCGAAGTGAGGGGTGAGGATTAACCGATTCCAACTGGGGATTCACCAACCTGAGAATTCGCAGTGGGGTTTTAGGTGGGATAACGGCGCTATTTTCCAACCCTACCTGCGGAGCTACTTGGGCAGTACATAATTTTTCGAGAACTGGTGCCAATACCTGATGCTCCACTGGCAAACTTAAGAAACCATCGGCTCGGTTAGCAAATGCTTTGTCCTTTTCGGCCCCCGTTGCGGTAACTATTACAGATATATGACGGGTTGCGGTGTCAGATTTTAGTAAAGTCAACACATCCCAGCCTGAGAGCAGGGGTAGCAACGGATTCAAAAATATCGCTATTGGTTGCAAGCGCCGAGCTTTTTCGACTGCTTCTGTCCCCGATCGCGCAATTACTACCCGATATCCTAAAGATTTGAGTTTTTCGGTCAAGTCTTCAATATATCGGGCTACAGCCTCGACTACTAAGACCAATCGTTGGGAACTCGCGGGATGATGCTGTGTAGGCGTAACGATCTGCTGACGAGTGGCTGCGGTGTTTTCCCGTGTCTGTTGGTGTCGTGTCTTCTCGTCTGGTCTGATTACCATATCTGGCTCCGAAAAGCCTGTTTTCGGGGGACTGGGCGGCAGAAGTAGTGTAAACTGGCTACCTTTCCCTTCACGAGACAAGAAGCTGACATCTCCTCCGTGGAGCCGAGCTAAGGCCCGAGTTAATACTAGCCCCAAACCAGTGCCTTCAAATTGGCGGGTGAGGGGATTTTCTAGTTGTTGGAATTTTTGAAAAATTAGGTGTTGCTGGTGTTCTGGAATGCCAATACCTGTATCCCAAATTGTAAAGGCAATCCATCCTTCCCAACGACTTACCCGCAGCCCAATTTCGCCGGATATTTCAGTGAATTTAAAGGCGTTGGAAAGTAAGTGTACTAGCATCTGGCGCAAGCGCAACTCATCTGCCACCATTTCATCTAAGCCTAGTTCAATGGAAAGGCAGAATTGGGGAGCAGATGAATGGGCATTTTCTTGAGTTTGGGATGTTGTTTTAGTAGTTTGAGTGTGGATGGCTTTGGCTTCCGATAGGGCGCGATCGCACACAGCACTAATTTTCACTGGTGTCAGCGTCAAATCCATTTGTCCCGTTTCCATTCGGGTCAAATCTAAAATGTCATTAACCACACTCATCAGGTGGCGGCCACTTTGATGGATTAGTCCTGCATAACGAGCTTGACGCTCATTAAGTTCTCCTAACTGCTGATCCACAAGCAAGCGCGATAATCCTAAAACGGCAGTTAGGGGAGTTTTGAGTTCATGACTAATACAAGCTAAAAACTCGTCCTTCAACCGATTTAGTTGAATTAAATCGGCATTTTTTGCAGCTAACTCTTTGCAAAGCTGCTGCTGTTCAGTTACATCAGTAGCTAAAACTAACCACAAATCATTGCTGAGTACAACCTCTGACTCAGCACTTATGACTTTAAACTCAGGACTATCTAAGGGAATTTTGGCAAACTGCCAGATTCGCTCCTGACCATTTTGCACTTCCACAACACAGGTACAAGTACCCACTTGACTATCCAAATAGCAGCGACTGTAGACAGCATCTGGTGATGCTTCTTGCTGAGTCAGTTCCTCTTCACCACCATATTCATTCTCCCTGCCATTGGGATGAACCTTGATTGCTCGTTGGGTGACATATTCAGATTTTTCGGAGGGCTTAGGGACAAGTATTGCTTCCACTTGTTGCCTAACTCCTTCTGGATCTTTTAAGGCTCCTAATTGTTGCCACCAGGCGGGATTTCGGGCTAACACTTCGCCAGTAGACGTTTGCAACATTAAAGGCCAAGGCAATCTCTCCAGTAACAGTATCAGTGGCTGGTGTCCCAATGATTTTGCTTTATTTGGGGGCTGTAGACCAGCATCATACTCATGGTGCGACCCCTGGATTCCTGAGCTTTGTAAACCAACCATGCGTTCCTTAGCCAGCGATCGCAAAAGGCAAGAACTATCCAGCAGACCCAAATATCGACCATCAGAGTCAATCAGCGCCCAATCTAAGTTCTGGTGTTTTTCGGCTTGTGGATAACCCAAGTGCAAGCTTAATTGCTCTACACGCTCAGAAGCTGATATTGTCTGTATTGGCTCAATTAGACCTTGACCCCAAGTAGAGAGTGGTTGATGTAAATTTAGATTTTTATTGTCACTATGTGCTAATAATTTTTGGATTAAACGGGCAGAATACAGCAATCCAATGGGGCATTGCTGCTGATTCACTACTACCAAGCGATCGCACTGCTCTTGCTCAAAAATCTCCAGCACCACTGCCAAAGAAGATGTTTGGAGGCAGCTAGCTACGGTTGCCTGAAAGTCAGAAAGCGGGTAATCTAGCATTAACATAGGGCTTTGGGGGTCATTCTTCCTGTGGGAACCTCCGGCATCTCCATCTGCCAACTGTTGATGGTCTTTTCGCCTGAAGCCATATCCTCTAAGAAGACTCATATAAGCAACTCTGGTTATTTCAACGCCATTAAATAAAACAACGGGATTTCCCCTCACGGACACTTGCTTGTGGACGAGTGCATTTTTCCAAGAGGCGACGTTTCTGATTTATAGCAACTAGCCTCCCCAGCGTCTTACTGGTATTTAAACTCCCGATCGATAGTGACGGCTACAACAATTATGGCCCCAAAGATTCGCTTTAGAACCTTGAGGAATTATAATGATTTAGAATGCGACAATCCTTTAAGTTCGTTTAAGTATCTTATCAAGGAGAAAAATTAAAAAATATATCTATTTATATACATAGATACAGATACGCAAACAATAAATTAGGTAGTGTGTCTCTTTATGGCGACAAATACCTCATCATCAAAGATTTACTAAGTCTTAACACTCAGTTGCTGAATTAAGCTTTTGAGTTGCCAGCACAGGCAGGCATAAATAAATATCCAGTTAGAAAAAAACTAAAAAGTTTAAGTTTAGTGCATAAGCTTTCTTACTTACCACCTCCAGCAAGAACTGCCTTCTTGCAGTATCTGTGAACACAGAGCGTTATTTTGGGGTAAAGTCGCCAGTTTACTGCACATCAAGAGGTATTCCCCTAGAAGCGTTAGCCAAACTTATCAGCCCACGTTTCTTGGTCAAGGCGATCAAGGAGATAGATTAAAGAGTAAATGTTATTACCGATATTGATTCTGCGACCTGATATTAACAAATGTTTAAATAATCTAGTTTACTTAGCCAAGCAAAAAGATTGGATTGCTTGGGTGTGGAAATTTATTGATGCGATTATCGCCCAATTTTGCAATTTACCTGTTACTGCAACGACCTCTGAAAAAATAAACTATTTACCAAATTGGCCGCAACAAAATCCAAGTAAGGCATACACTAGCAAGTACGTCTATGTATTTGCCAGCCAGATGCAAAAAAGCCAACAGCATTTCCACGAGATGAATCCAGCCGAAAGGCAAGGATTATTAAGACAGCTTAAATTAGATTACAGTCTAATCCTTATAAATTATTTTACCACAGACAAAACACTCAAAGAAAAAATTGATAAATTCATCAATACGATATTTTATGCTAATATTCCTGTGCCCCAAATAATCGAAATTCACATGGAGGTAATTGAAGAATTTTCTATCCAGCTAAAATTAGAAGGAAGAAGCAATGAAACCTTACTTGATTACCGCCTGACGTTGATAGATATATTGGCTCACTTGTGTGAAGTCTATAGGAGTTCGATTCCTAAATAAAATAAGTTTATTTATTAATATTTAACTTGGAACAAGCTAACACTGTTAGTTATTACCAACGTGCGAACACATCTTGTATTTCTACGATCGTAACTAGCCTGTAAATATATGATTAAAGCCAAAAAAACCTACGTTCTCAAGCTTTACGTAGCAGGGAACACCCCTAATTCAGTTCGGGCGTTGAAAACACTCAAAAATATTTTAGAACAGGAGTTTGAAGGTGTTTATGCTTTAAAAGTGATCGATGTATTAAAAAGCCCACAACTGGCAGAAGAAGATAAAATATTGGCAACGCCAACATTATCCAAAATTTTGCCTCCACCCGTTCGCAAAATTATTGGCGATCTTTCAGATCGAGAAAGAGTATTGATTGGATTAGATTTGCTTTATGAAGAACTGAGTGAAGCAGATTTTGAAGAGTAAAATAATTAATGATACAAGATAGCGTTTATAAAGTAAATTTTAACTGTGTAGGGAAAGCATTATGTTGCTCTAGTCAAAAGAGCTTTATTACCCTTTATCCTAGAGCATTACAGCAAAATAGTTGTTTTTGCTATATCTTTGTCAAATTGTGACCTAACACACCCTACTTGCTGAACATTTAGTTTATAATTAGTCTGGAAAAATTGAGTAAAAATTTTACTAATAAAACAACAGTTTTTAATACCCTTTTATTATCAAGCAATGAGTCAAAACGAGCAAGTAGAACCCAACAAGACACCAAAAAATGGGGGTGTAGAAAAAATTCGCACGATGATTGAAGGGTTTGACGATATTAGTCATGGTGGTTTACCAATTGGTAGAACCACCTTGGTCAGTGGCACTTCAGGTACAGGTAAAACTTTATTGTCTCTTCAGTTTCTATATAACGGTATCACCTATTTCGATGAAGCCGGTGTATTTGTTACTTTTGAAGAATCACCCAGCGATATTATTAAAAATGCCCATGTTTTTGGTTGGAATTTACCGCGCCTAATCGAAGAAGGTAAATTATTTATTCTTGATGCATCTCCCGATCCAGAAGGTCAAGATATCGTTGGAAATTTTGACCTTTCTGCACTCATTGAACGCTTGCAATATGCCATTCGCAAATACAAAGCTAAACGAGTTTCAATTGACTCAATGACAGCTGTATTTCAGCAGTACGAAGCAATGGGAGTAGTACGACGCGAGATTTTTCGCTTAGTAGCACGTCTCAAAATACTGAGTGTTACCACTGTAATTACCACTGAACGCAGTGAAGAATATGGCCCCGTTGCTTCTTTTGGAGTGGAAGAATTTGTTTCTGATAATGTAGTAATTGTTCGCAACGTCTTAGAAGGAGAACGCCGCCGTCGCACAGTTGAAATTCTCAAATTGCGTGGCACAACTCACATGAAAGGCGAGTATCCTTTCACAATTACTAATGAAGGAGTTAACATTTTCCCACTAGGAGCAATGCGTTTAACTCAGCGTTCATCTAATATCAGGGTATCTTCTGGTGTCAAAATCTTAGATGAAATGTGCGGTGGTGGTTTCTTTAAAGATTCTATTATTTTGGCAACAGGAGCCACAGGTACTGGTAAAACCTTGTTAGTAAGTAAGTTTATTCAAGATGGCTGCCTGAATGGAGAACAGGCAATATTATTTGCTTACGAAGAATCACGCGCCCAACTATCTCGTAATGCTTCTTCTTGGGGAATTGATTTTGAAAAATTAGAGGAGCAAGGTTTACTAAAAATAATTTGTACCTATCCTGAATCAACTGGTTTAGAAGACCATTTACAAATTATTAAATCAGAAATTGCTGTCTTCAAACCAGCTCGGATTGCCATTGATTCCCTATCAGCATTAGCTAGAGGAGTGAGCAATAATGCATTTAGGCAGTTTGTAATTGGTGTAACGGGTTATGCTAAACAAGAAGAAATTACTGGTTTCTTTACCAACACAACTGACCAATTTCTAGGAGCGCATTCGATTACTGACTCTCATATATCTACGATTACCGATACAATTCTAATGTTACAGTACGTAGAAATTCGTGGAGAAATGTCGCGGGCAATTAACGTATTTAAAATGCGCGGATCTTGGCATGATAAGGGCATTCGCGAGTATAATATCACTGCTGACGGGCCCGATATTAAAGATTCTTTCAGAAACTACGAACGGATTATCAGCGGTGCTCCTACTCGCGTTAGTATCGATGAAAAGGCGGAACTTTCTCGCATTGTTAGACGTTTTGAAGACAAACAGAGTTCCGAACCCTAAATTTAGTATCGTAGTATATTCTTTCCTAAATTTAGTATCGTGCTATATTCTGTGGTGAAGAAAGGTTTTCTGCCGCTAGATTGATTTTCGTGTGAGGGATGCGGTGAAAGGACAGCAATTATTCTATAGCTTCTTGCCTGGTGTCACGGCAGCGGTTTTAACAACTCAGCCTGCTTGGGCTGGTACTGTAAAACTAACTGGGGTACAGCTGGCTTCTTCTCCTAGTGTTTTGACTTCTACTTATGGTCAAAGCTCGGTTGTAGATATGATGAATACGCAATTGCCGCATGGTGCAAATGTTAGTGTTCCAACACTACTACCTGGTTTTGGTTTTACTAAACTTAGTATGAAGCCTTTAAGTAATAACAGTATTCCAGTATTTACGGCTGGAAATACTGTTGTGCCAATAAAACAAGTACTTAAGAAAGATGAAGGTAGATTTGTCAGTTTGACACCTACCTCTAATTCTTCCCAACAGCTAGATGTTAGCCGTTCTGCTCAAAATAACCAAAAACAGAGTAACTCAAGCATTTCTGGGCAGAAATCAGAGAGCATAGTAGTTCCCAACTACACTTCAAAACCTTCTTCTGTCCAAAGAAAAATTTTACCCCTGTCTTCTGCACAGCAGCCAGTGGTTAAAAAGAAAAATGCTGTTACTGAGTTGCAAACATTTTTACAAACTTCAGCTACAGGTGGAGAATCAGCAAAACTGTTGTCAGCGCCAAGATGCCCACAGGAATCAGGGAAAACCAAGACTCATTCCTCAGCGGCTTTGCTACTGGCTTCAAACACCTGTTTACAACAAAATGCTATTGGCCGCATTGCTCAGAATAATACCTCGATTCCGGCAAATTCGACACCAGTTCCTACTATACCAGGAACTGTAACTCCTGTACCATCAGGGCAAGTGCAACCTTCCACTGTACCGAGAACCATAACTCCTGTGCCATCAGGGCCGGTGCAAGTTCCCGATAACCTGATTCCTAGCTCAAATCCCTTGCAATTTCCTACCAAACCGGAGGAAGTGACACTTCAGGGAAATCAGCCGATTACTTTGGCACAGGCTCTGGAGCTAGCACGGCGTAACAATCACGATTTACAGGTGTCGATATTGGAGCTAGAACGCAATCGAGCGGCTCTACGCGAGGCACAAGCTGCTTTATTGCCAACTCTGGGAATTAGCGCTGATATTACTCGTAGTCAGTCTGCCAGTAGTCAGCTCTCGTCGAAACTTCAAGAACAACAGACGGGTATCTCATCGCCAGATGAAGCTAGTACATCTTTTTCCGGTCAAGCACAGCTGTCATATAACATTTACACTTCTGGGAGAGTGCAAGCTAGTGTCAGAGCGGCTGAAGAACAGGTACGTTTCAATGAATTGGCTGTAGAAACTCAGTCTGAGACAATCCGTTTGAATGTTGCCACTGATTACTATAATCTGCAACAAGCGGATGAACAAGTACGTATTGCTCAGTCGGCTGTGCAAAACTCCGAGGCTAGTTTGCGTGATGCGGAAGCTTTAGAGCGAGCTGGGGTTGGTACGCGGTTCGATGTGTTGCGATCGCAGGTGAATTTAGCCAATGCCCAACAAGATTTGACTAATGCTAGATCCCAGCAGGCAATTTCCCGTCGTCAATTAGCAACTCGGATAAGTTTGCCGCAGGGAATAAATATTAGTGCCGCCGACCCTGTACAATTAGCTGGTCTTTGGAACCCAACGCTAGAACAAAGTATTGTGCTGGCTTATCAAAATCGTCCAGAATTGCAACAGCAGTTGGCACAACGCAATATCAGCGAACAACAGCGTAGACAGGCTCTTGCAGAACTGGGGCCTCAAGTTAGTTTGGTAGGTAGTTACAACCTACTAGACCAGTTCAATGATAGTGTCAGCGTTACTGATGGTTATTCCTTGGGAGTGAGAGCAACCATCAATTTGTATGATGGGGGAGCGGCAAGAGCAAGAGCAGCTCAGTCCAGAGTTAATATTGCGATCGCAGAAACTCAATTTGCTGAACAGCGCAACCAAATTCGTTTTCAGGTAGAACAAGCCTATTCTACCCAGCAATCTAGTTTGGAGAATGTTCAAACCTCTAACACCGCTTTAGAACAAGCTAGAGAAGCTCTACGTTTAGCGCGTTTGCGATTCCAAGCTGGTGTAGGAACTCAAACTGATGTTATTAACTCTGAAAACGACCTCACAAGGGCTGAAGGTAATCGAGTCACAGCAATTTTGGATTACAACCGCGCTTTAGCTCAGTTACAACGGTCTGTTACCCTCAGAGCGCTACGCTAGTACTGCTGACTTAACCTCTCAATTAAAAATTCTGAAAGCCTCATTGAAAGATGAGGCTTTTTAATTAAAAAAGACCGGAATTTTAACTCTCTATACGCCTAAAATTCCCACCGATCAGCTGAAAGTGATTTAAATTGCATAACCTAAATTAAATATCAGTCTTTGTGGCAATACTTGTTGGGTTTTGGGGAAAAGGGAAAAAACCTTTAACCTTTACCCTTTAACCTTTTTCCCAAACCCAATTCCGAGTTAAAAATTCTTAACCGAGCAGTATTGGTCTTTGTGGGGTGGGCAACATGAACGCTCTCTAGATAAAAATTAAATATGGCACAGTTTAATTCTTAACTGAATCTTCTCACAGAGATTTTGAATTTTGAAAGTGCCGCGAAAACGCATAACAGGAATTTTGTGAAATGATGTAGCATAACTGAATGTTCGATTGCTAGCCTTGTCAAAGACTCATGACTAAAGTAACATCTCAAGAAATTGCACAGTTTCGCTCTCAATTGGCTGACGATCCTAGCGATATGGAAGCGCTGGATTTGATTGAAGACTGTGATGGAGATTTAGAAGATGCGGCGATGACGCTAGCTATTAGAGCAGGACAACAACCAGAAAGAGCAAATTCTGAGTGGTTAGATGCCTTGGCTAGAAAATGGCGTGTGGTTATTTGCGAACAAGAATACCGGGAAGATTTGCTTAATACTTCACCTCAAAAGATGATGGAACATCTAAAAGCAATGCCGACATTTCCCAAGATTTTGGCAACGCCAGTTTTGATATATGTCCTCAAACAAGGCGTAAACAATTTTTGTGAGCCACTAGATTCGCTCAAGTGATCAACCCATATATATTTAACTAATGCTTAACTTGATTTAACTAATGCTTAACTTGCGCGATGCCTGCGGTGGTCACTGAGCGCAGTCGAAGTGCGGGCTACGCCTACGCGATTTGCAGTTGAGTTTAATACAGACCTAACCCCCAATCGCTTCTCTACAATGGATGGGGAGTAAGCATCAATACTTTTTGGGTTTTGGGGGAAAGGGGAAAGGCAAAGGGTTTGAATTTACCTTTCCTCAGACCAAAAGATAGGTCTATTGGGTTTATCCGAAAAGTATTGGAGTAAGAATCAAAGCCTTTCCCAACTCCAAACTCTTACCCAATGTAAGATCGATTCGACCAAGACTGATACGCTGTTAATTAAGGCAAAACTTATATTAGACAAATTGTAAAATCAATGAATTACCTTGTTGCCGTATTACCAGACCGCATTCAAGCCGAAGCTGCTTACTTAGCTTTAGAAGAAGAAGGCATAAACAGTACTATCCTTGGGAAGGGCTATAAAACGGCTGACGAGTTTGGCTTAATTGACCCCAAAGACCAAGCCAAAAAGCAAGCACAACTTATGGCAACCTGGCTGATACCATTTGGCTTTTTTGCAGGTTTTACATTCAGCCTCATCACTGGTTTAGATACTTTTGCCTGGGCGGGTGAAGTTGGCAATCACATCGTTGGCGGACTGCTGGGTGCTGCTAGTGGTGCTATGGGTGGTGTGGTTGTGGGTGGCGGAGTCGGTTTACTCATCGGTGGTGGTGATGCCTTGCCTTATCGAAACCGCTTAGACGCGGGTAAATACTTAGTTGCCGTTCAAGGCTCTGAAACTCTGACTCGGCAAGCGACCCGAATATTACGTCAGTTTGATCCAGAAAATATCCAAGGTTATGCTGACACAAGTAGCGTGTGACAAAAAATCCTGGTTTACGCATTACAACACACAGGATTTATTTTTGAAGCGGTAAAAGTACTGGTCAATTTTGCCTTTACTGGGCGAGAACTTAAAAGAATTATCGCTCATTCTCCAGACGAGTGTGTTGCCTCGATTTGCATTTTGAAAAAAGTAAGAATGCAACAAATTCCTAGCGATGGGAAACTGCTGAAATGGGAATTAAAGTTAGAATCAAGACAGTTATAGCAGTTTAATTCTCAATTCCTAACTCATAAATTTTAAGAATGTTGCCACGAGAAGAACTTTTAAAGGGTGTTGAAAATCGAGATAGTGTAGCTCGTGTAATTGATCAAGCGGAACAAGCTATCAAAACTTGGGAAGTGGTTTTGACAGATTTTCTATCTCCCCCAGAATTAGCGGAAATTCAACGGGTGTTTAACCGATTAACAGAAGTGCAATTAGTTGCGTGGGGCGGATATCCCCAAGCTGAACGCCAAAGAATAGCGATCGCTCGTTCAGAACTTCCCTTAGATCAATCTCAAGTCAGCCTTGTCGCCGTGGAAATTGCTGGTAATTTCTTGTTTGATACCGCCTCTCACCGCGACTTTTTAGGCGCAATGCTGGGAACGGGAATTGTTCGTGAAAAGACAGGAGACGTTATTGTCTTAGGAGAACGAGGGGCCCAGGCGATTGTCGCCCCAGAGTTAGTAGAATTTTTGGAAATGAGTCTTAAGCAAGTGCGATCGGTTCCTGTCAAGACTCAGCCAATTGAGATAACTGAATTAAGGGTTAGGGAACCAAAGAAAAAAGAACTAACTACTGTGGAGGCTTCTTTGCGGTTAGATGCGATCGCATCTGCTGGTTTTGGTATGTCCCGCAGCAAAATGGTTGACTTCATTGATGCTGGTGATGTCCGCGTTAATTGGAAGGAAGTTACACAAGCTAGTTCTCAAGTCAAATCAGGTGACTTAATCGCCATTCGCTCTAAAGGGCGTTTAGAAGTTGGGGAAATCGCAGTTACAAAAAAAGACCGTTACCGAGTTCAATTAACAAGGTATATGTAATCAGTAATACCAATTTAATGTGAAGCTGCATTAAAGAGTAACTCTCTATTCTTGGCGCTCTTCTCTTCGAGACGCTTCGCGTTCACGTAGTGTCTCGTAGAGAAGGCGTACTTGGCGGTTCGTTTAATATTCTGTGCATCTTCATACAGAATTGGTATGAGGAGTTAAGAGTTTTAAATTCACCAGTTTCTTTATCCCCCAATTCTTAACTCCTAAGAGGATTTTTGAAAAGTCTACCCTTATATTCATATCCCCCCTAACCCTCCTTAAAAAGGGTGCAATAACCTTCTCAAAGTCCTCCTTTTTAAGGAGGATTTAGGAGGATCTTAAGTCTTGAATACCTCAGTAACCACTTTTAAAACAACCTCTTAAGCTTTAAAGTGTTTTGCTAATATATTTAGCAGAAGTTTGCGCGGTACGAGCCGAGATAATTTGCTTCTAATTTGAGTGCTAGTATCAGAACTAATAACAGTTGGATAGCCTTTTTCCAAAGCATCTAAACATTCCCAAACAACTTTTTCGGAAGAATACACTTTATCCGTACTACTTGCCAGCGCTGGAGGAAAATTAGCTTCCGCAAAAAAATTTGTTTCTATTGGCCCTGGACAAGTGACCAAAATACGGACACCATATTGACGATTTTCTGCCCATAGTGCTTCACTAAAACTGAGAATAAAAGCTTTACTGGCAGCATAAACAGAAAGGTATGGTATCGGTTGAAATGCGGTAATAGAGGATACGTTAATAACACTTCCAGACCGTCGTTGCCGCATCAAGGGTAGAAATTTATGGGTTAAATCTACCAATGCTAAGATGTTTAATTGTATAATTTTAATTTGTCTTTCTCCATCCCCTTCGGCAAAGTCGCCATAGTAACCAAAACCAGCATTGTTGATTAATAAGTCAATAGTTAATCCCTTTGTTTTAGTGGCATTAAATACAGCAGCAGCGGCATTAGGTTCCGTGAGGTCTTGGATTATAACGTCTACTTGAATTTTGTGTTGTTCTTGTAGTTGTTTAGCTAATTGACTTAGTTTCTCTTTGGAACGAGCTACGAGTACAAGATTTGTATTGCGTGCAGCTAGTTCCTGGGCAAAAGCTTTACCAATACCACTAGAGGCACCAGTAATTAAAGCAGTTGGCATTCTAAATATTTAGATAGTTTTTAAGCAGCTTATAAATCTTACCTATGCTGGCTATAAGTTTTAACTACCTAAAGTGATATACCCAAAAGGGTAAAACCATTACTTAGTACTGAATAAGGGTCATATCCCAAATAATGATTTTTCTCATAGCGATTCAAATTTATTTTGAATTGCTAGCTACCATTTTTCAGACCAATAGATTATTTCTGAGGCGGAAGTATTAATAGCGACACCATAGCTATCTCCATGATTCCATTTGAAGCCAGGTCTGCCTTTGTCGTCTGCATTTAATACTAGTATTTCATAAGTAGCTGGAAAAGATTCTGTAGAAGAGTCACTGGTGTAGAAAAAAGTTGTTGGTACACCGTTAAGTTGATTTATGTGGTCGTTTGTGTTACCACCTCTATATTTGTACTTTGCACTATTTCTGTATTGTGACAGTAATTTTTCTATCTTATTTGGTGGCTGTTTCAGCCTAATTTGAAAAAAAGTATTTCCTTGCAAAAATTCTGGAGAGTAAGCAATATGAACGTCTTTGGCATCAGTAGGAATCTGATTAGGAAAATGTTTTACTCGATCATTATCAGACCATAGCTGATTACGAATTTCTTTGTAGCGTGATGTATCAGTTATTATTTTAGGCTCGCTAGTACTGCTAAAAGCTGTTCTGATAAAAAAGCTTCCCCCGACAATACAAAGGCTAGCAAGGGCTAATAGAAATGGCGATCGCTTCATGAAGTTGGGTGCGTCTAACTTTCATAGTCATATACCCAACTAATAAACTATATTCGTACTATTGCGGATATAGCATCAGAGATATTAACAAAAACTTTGTGTATTTAGGTAAAATTGGGTCTAATTGTAAAATTAATGTGAAGTTAGTCAATGATTATCTAGTCAAAAACCGCAGGTTGGTCTCGTTCAGACTAGTACTAGTTTTATAGCAAACGAAATCAATTCCACAGTTATCCATTTTTTTTCAATTCTTCCTGATACAGCAAGAACTAAAGCGGATATATAAATAGTAGATGCACCTTAATTAAATCATAGTCCTCCGCTTTTAGCTGAGGGCTTTTTTTAATTAAATTTATAATTAAAAAAAATAAAATAAATCTGTTCAAAAAACTAATTTTCCCGGATGTAGCAATTAATAAAGCGGATTAATAAATGGTAGATGCACCTTAATAAATTACAGCCCTTAGCTTAACGTTATGGGCTTTTTTATTACTTATATTTTTTAATACATCGATAAAATAAATTTGTTAAAAAACCTAATTTACCCGGATATAGCAATTAATAAAGCGGATTAATAAATGGTAGATGCACCCTAATAAATTACAGCCCTTAGCCTTAAGCTGGGGGCTTTTATTATTTAAATATAGATGGCAGGAAACCAGGAGCTAACCATACTGCATAACCAATAAATCCAAACATCAAGGTAATTAAGACAGTAACGCCGTAGCTGATGCAAATTAATAAACCGTCAGATTCGATGGTGGCAACAGTCAAAAGTAAAATACCTATAGTAGGGATAGGATTCGTAAACGGAATTGGTAATATTAAAAATATTGTTAATAAAGAGATACAAAATCCATTAATTCGCCAAATCAAAGGATTATGGGCTATTGTGGCCAATCGAGGACGGGCGATTTTGTGTAAAACTTTGGTAAGATGTCCCAAATTTTGTAAAAGTAACTCGGCAAAAGGACGAGGAAACTTGTAGTTAGCGATTCTTTTCGGCAGCCAAGGCGATCGCCTCCCTAAAACCATTTGCGCTGACAACAGTAAACAAGCACCACCAAAAGGGCCAGTTAATCCTGGTGGCATAGGAAATAAAAAAGGCAAAACTAATAATGTAATTACCAGGCAGAATCCTCGTTCTGAGGTTTCTGCCAGAACATCACCTAGAGTAAGCGGTTGTTCCGCTAGGCGTTGTAACAGGGACTTTATATCTTGAGAAAATCTCAGATGCATTTGGCGTGAGTTGATGCGACTTCCCACATTTTTAGTAGAGGGAAATAGAGTAAGTGGAGGAGATGAGGGAGAATAACTCCTAACTCCTAATTTCTGGGGGTGCTAAAACAGCTATAGCTTTAGGTATAACCCTAAAATGAGCCGGTGTGTAAGTAGTAATTTCACCATCTGTATTGATAGGACGAGGTTTGCGAGTATATACTTTTATTTCTTGACCTTGAAGAGAACGTACACTCTGCCAATGTATATGTCGCCCTTCTCGCATATCAGGGAGTAATAGTATAATCTGCCACCAGTGTTTAATTTCCAAGCTATAGAGGTCTAGCCTTTGGTCATCTATTGTGGCATCGTCAGCCACTGCCATACCACCGCCGTAATAACGACCGTTACCTACAGCAATTTGTACTGTTTTTACGCGAACTGATTCACCATTGATTACAATCTCCGCAGTAAAAGGTCTAGCTTCCCAAGTCACTTGCAATGCAGTGGCGGCATAAGCAAATATTCCCCAACGGCGTTTGACTTCTTTGGTAAGTCGCTGGGTAATTTTTACACTCAATCCCAGACTGGCAACGTTAAAAAAGTGCTTGCCGTTTACCCAACCTAAATCAATGTGGCGTAAATTTCCATTTGCAATAATTTGGCAAGCTTCGCTGAGTGAATTCGGGATTTCCAAAGTCCTCGCTAGGTCGTTGGCAGTTCCTAAAGGTAAAATTCCCAAGGGCAACTGAGTCTCAACTAAAGCATCTACTGCTGCATTGAGAGTGCCATCTCCTCCACCAATGATTACTAGATCAACTTGATGCTGATAGCGAAATATAACTTCAGCAAGATGTGTTGGGTCTTCTGTAGACTCCTCAATTAAATCAAAGCCGAGTGTTTTCAGATATTCAATCGCTTCCGACAGACTCTTTTGCCCTTGGCGGGCATGACGATTTATTAACAGCAGGGCGCGGGAACTCATGGGTAGTACCTTTTGTAGTTGATATGTCCAATTATCCGCATCTATGTATTCTGCTTTAAGTTGGCTCTAAAAAAGTGTTTAAATTGTTATGATATTCATCAAAATTTTATTTTTTCAATGCTTATTATATTATTGTAAGCAACTTTTAATTTCTCTTTTATCTAGTTTATCTCTATTAGTCCTTCCTGTTTTGATACTCAGTAGATATGATTGTTACTCACTAAATGACTGTATTTGAGTATTTTTATTGTTAGTACGATATTTATGCCAATTTTATAATAACCAGATCATAATTACAAACAATGCAATATTTATTATTTGTATAGATACATACTTATAGATCAAATTGTATAAATAAATTTTATCCAGGTTGAAATCATTAGCTTTTACAGTATTGGCTGCAAACTTTATATAGCAAAAGCTACATATTTCAAATGGCTGTTGAAAAAGCTCTAGTTTTTAAGCGATAACGCTACGAGAACAGAATGACAGCAAAAGACCCCTTTAAAATATTGTTTAAACTAGACTTTATCAAAATAGAATTCAGGAGTCAGAATTTAGAAGGATTCTGTACGACTGGCGAGCGAATGAATAAAAAAGTCACCTTTGCCGTTTAACTGGATTCATCCACAGTTCTAAGTAACTAAATGCCTGTGAAAAAAGTAACGTTAAACATAAATAAACCACCGCTACACCTGCGTAAATTTCAAAGGCGCGATAGTTGTCAGCAACAATTAACTGTCCTTTCCGTAGTAATTCTTCCAACCCAATTATAGAAACTAAACTAGTATCTTTCAATAAACTGATAAAGTCATTACCCAAAGGTGGAATCATCCGGCGAAAAGCTTGGGGGAAAATGACATAACTCATCGTTTGTATAGAACTCAATCCTAATGATTGTGCTGCTTCTGCTTGTCCTACTTCAATCGATTGAATCCCTGCACGCACAACTTCGGCGGTGTAGGCGGCGTTATTCAAACTTAAGGCAATTATTCCAGCAGTTAGGCGATCAAAAGTAAATGTAAAACCAAGTTCTTGCGAAATTGCTGGTAAACCAAAGTAAATCATAAAAATTTGCACCAATAAAGGTGTTCCCCGAAAAAAATCTACATAGGCTCTCGCTAGCCAACGCACAGGTGCAATGCGAGAAAGTCGGACAATACCAATTAGGGAACCTCCAATTAAACCAAAAACTACAGAAATTATTGTTAATTGTAATGTTACCAATGCTCCCTGCAATAAAGTTGGAAAAGCCTGCAAAATTACGGCAATTGAGGTAAATATTTTAGGTGAGCTAGTACTATTCTGGTTTTCAAATGGTGATTTAGCTGGTAGTAATGGCGGTTTGATTTTAAACCATTTTTGATAAATTTGAGAATAAGTGCCATTTTTTAAAACTCTCTCCAAACCATCATTTATTAATGCCAAGTTTGGCGAATTTTTAGCTGTAGCAATGCCATAGAACTCCTCCGTAATCAATTGCTGTACTATTTTTATTCCCTGAAGATTGCCCGTATTAATAGCATATAAAGTCACTGGTGCATCATTGATTACCGCATCCACATTACCATTGGCCAATTCTTGTAGGGCTACAGGTGCTGAATCAAAACTACGAAGTTGCACTCCAGGAATACTCTTAGCTTTTGCAGCTCCAGTTGTACCAATTTGAACTGCAATTTTTTTATTTTTGAGACTGTCAAAGCCAGTAATATTTTGATCGTCTGCACGGATTGCGATCGCTAACCCAGCTTTAAAATAAGGACGGGAAAAAGAAATTGTCTTCGCCCTCTCCTCTGTAATCGTGATCGAACTAATCGCCGCATCTACCGTTTTGGCAGCCAAAGCCGGTACCATACCATCAAAAGGCATACTTTGAAAATCGACTTTAAATTTAGCTGCAACTGCGATCGCATTCATCAAATCAATGGAAAAACCCTGTAACTCACCACCTTCTTTTTTAAACTCAAAAGGTGGGAATGCTGGTTCTGTAGCAACTCGCAAAGTTTTTCCCGCACTAGAGTTCACAGCACAGCCAACCAATAACAAACAACCAAAACTAACAACCACACACCAGCGCAACCAACGCCCAAAACCAAATTTAGCCATATTATTTTCTCTTCCTTCTACGCCCTTGGTGTCTTCTCTGCGAGACGCTACGCGTTGGCGGTTCCTTAAAACCTTACAATCAACTGTAAAGCAGCTTGACACAAGTAATGAACAATACCATCCCCGCAATTATTTTTGACAATATCGAAAAAAACTTTGGTTCCCTAAAAGTCCTCAAAGGAATCACAGGCGAAATCAACCGGGGAGAAGTTGTTGCAGTTATCGGTTCCTCCGGCTGTGGTAAAAGTACCTTATTACGCTGCTTTAATCGCTTAGAAACCATTGACAACGGGCGTTTAATAATCAACGGTATCAACTTATCCCGGCCCACTGTCAACTATAATCAACTGCGTCAACTACGGACACAGGTAGGTATGGTTTTTCAACAGTTCAACCTGTTTCCTCATCTCAGCGTCCTGGAAAATATGACACTTGCGCCGCGTAAAGTTCTGGGTAAAACACCCAAGGAAAGCGCCCAAATAGCGAGATTGTATTTAGAGAAAGTTGGCTTACATGACAAAGCATCTGCTTATCCCGAACAACTTTCTGGCGGACAAAAGCAACGAGTAGCGATCGCTCGGAGCTTATGTATGAATCCCCAAATCATGCTATTTGACGAACCCACCAGCGCCCTAGATCCCGAACTTGTCGGCGAAGTTTTGCAAGTGATGCAACAATTGGCAGCAGAGGGAATGACAATGGTGGTTGTCACCCATGAAATGCAATTTGCAAAAGAAGTAGCCCATCAGGTGATATTTTTAGACAAAGGTATTGTGGCAGAAAAAGGTTCAGCTTATGAAGTACTGACCAACCCTCAAAGCGATCGCCTGCGTATTTTCCTCAGTCGCCTTCAAGTAATTCGTAATTAAAGGCTTCCTTTAATCTCACGGTACTCAGCACTACTTAAAGATACTCGCGCAAGAAATCAAAGGGATCATCTTCCCAACAAGGCTCAGGTATCAACCAAAACAAACTAGCACTGATGTCGGCTTCAATTTCATCACCATCGTCTCTATCAAATAGTTCTATCAAAGCTGTCAAATCACGTTCTCTCAGAGACGTTAATGATGGGGTATATACCTGGCAATTATTTGAGTAATTCACGCGCAAAGTTGTGCTTGACAGCCGTAAAAATTTAGTATAGAAATTTGGAAATAATCAGATTTTAGGTTTGACAACCGTAGTTAAATAGTTATTTTGATACTATTTAGATATAGGCTACTCTCATTAGTGTCTCATAATTTTCCTAGGGCTGCTATAGTATTTGTTACATAAATACAGACTGAATTTACTCAGACCGGAAAAAGTCTTGAGGCTGTGATTCGATTACTTCCACTCCAAATACTTCAGCAAAGCACTGTGCCACATAAAAACGGACTTCTTGGCAAGTAATACCTGGAATCCACTCGGCTAAACTGCCTACAGGTTTATCAGAAATACCACAGGGTACAATGCGCTCAAAGCCTTTCATATCTGGACAAACATTTAATGCAAAGCCGTGCATAGTAATCCAACGGCTGACTTTAATCCCAATAGCCGCAACTTTTCGCCCTTGTAACCAAACACCAGTAAAAGCCGGAATTCTTTCTCCCTGCAACCCATAAACTCTCAATACGCGAATTATGACTTCTTCGAGTTGGCGTAAGTACCAATGCAGGTCTTTACGATAACGTTGCAGATTTAAAATTGGATACCCCACTAGTTGACCGGGACAATGATAAGTAACTTCGCCGCCTCTTTCAACTCGATGCACATCATATTCACCTTTATCAATATCAAATTTGATAAAGTCTGAGTTGCTTCCTTGCCCCAAAGTGTAGACAGGTGGATGTTCTAGCAAAATTAACACGTCATCTAGACTAGGGTCATGAATGCGTTCAGTGAGGAGCGATCGCTGCCATCCATGAGCATCTAAGTAAGGCATTAATCCTTGGTTATACAGCAAACAAAGGTTATTGTGTGATTCTTTACTACGGATCATGCCAAAAATCAACTGGTATTAGGAATAAAATATATTGCGATTTACAGGATTGAAGTCCAAAAGTGTCAAGATTTGCAAAGGATTTTAAAGGAAAGTCAAGGGAACATGCATTAGAAAATACAAAGTGCTAGTTTGAATATACAACCTCAATAGGTTTTAGGAGGAATTCTCTGCAATAAGCATCATGCCAAGACAATTAAGAACGATGCACTGGCTGATGACTCTAATAATCTTGTTTTGCATATTAAAGCAAGATCAACTTCTATAAATACTCGTGTTGTCGATCAACAGAGAGTAAACCTCAACCGGACACAGAAGGAGCAACTATCAACAGTTCTGTAAGCGTTGTTTTAATAGAGAAGACAGTTACGAGAGCTACCGCTCAAATTTCCTCACCAAATAGTTCTATGTGGAAATCCAATTGGATATCAGCGCAGAGATGAGGAGGAAAATTAAGGGTATAATGAGCAAAAACTTAGATGCAGTAAGCTTAAAGATAGCTTACCAGCATTAGATAGAAACAGTTCACAATTTGTTTTGGCGGGAGTAATAGACCTTACCGCAATTTCTTTTCATACAAAGCAAATTCACACATCAAATATTCAGTGGGAGAGTTTACATGAAGCTTGTCATCCACAGCAAAAATATTGAAATCACCGATGCGATTCGGGAATATGTACATCAAAAGATTGAAAAAGCAGCTAGTCACTTTCAGAGCATAACAAATGAAGTGGATGTGCATCTTAGCGTAGCCCGTAATCCTCGAATTAATACTAGACAAGCAGCTGAAGTAACTATTTACGCTAATGGTAGCGTTATCCGTGCCGAGGAAAGTAGCGAAAATCTATATGCCAGCATTGACTTAGTTGCAGATAAAATTGCCCGTCAACTGCGGAAATATAAAGAACGCCGTCAAGATCAGAAAACTCAGCCCCAACCAACAGAAGTAGTTGTTGCAGAGTCGGTAGTCCCAGATTTAATTGGCGATCGCACTCCCGAATTGCCCAACGAAGTCGTCCGCACCAAATACTTTTCCATGCCACCGATGACCCTTGCAGAAGCCCTGGAACAACTGCAACTCGTGGGACACGACTTTTATATGTTCCGCAATTCTGAAACTGGAGAGATTAATGTAATTTACGAACGCAACCACGGCGGTTATGGTGTAATTCATCCCCGCAATGGTAACGGTCATACTAACGGCAAGAATGGCAAGTCAAGCCACAATAATATTGTCATGCCGGAAAAGTTGCATTCTAAATAGGGGCTAGAGAGAAGGGACTGGGGACTGGGGACTGGGTACTTGGAAAGAGTTTCCCAATCCCTAATCCCCAGTACCCAATCGCCATTCCCTCATTTCACAATTTGTTGCAAAGTTTTCAATGCTTCCTCAACATGACCTTTAAAGTTCAACATTGAATCAAACACGTATTGCACAACTCCCTGTTGGTCAATGACGTAAGTAACGCGACCAGGGAATAAGCCAAAGGCTGCTGTTGCGCCATATAGCTTCCGTACTTGGTCGCCTTTGTCAGTTAACAGGGTGAAAGGTAGATTATATTTTGCAGCAAATTTTTGGTGAGATTCGCTAGAGTCTGCACTCACACCAACAACTTCAGCACCAACACTTTTAAAGACTTCATATTGATCGCGAAAGGCGCAGGATTCAGCCGTACATCCGGGTGTGTCATCCTTGGGATAAAAATATAGGACAACAGCTTTTGTGCCGCGAAAATCTTGGAGGCTAACTGTTGAGCCGTTTTGAGCAGGTAGAGTGAAATTAGGAGCAGTATCTCCAACTTTGACTGGCATAACAAGTGGTGGTAATTACTTAACAAAATTTTACCTTGTATCCGAGTATATAAATTTTGCTTGATTAGCTGCATGAGGCGGAGTAACTTAGATACTCATCAAAGAAAAAATTCCCTCTATGCGCCTGACTTCACTGGATGTTTTTCGCGGCATTACGATCGCTGCTATGATTCTTGTCAATATGGCGGGAGTCGCAGATGATGTATATCCTCCCTTAGCCCACGCCGATTGGCATGGTTGCACGCCAACTGATTTGGTATTCCCTTTCTTTCTCTTCATTGTTGGTGTAGCGATGACTTTCTCGCTGTCAAAGTACACCGAAGATAACAAACCAACTTCAGCTATTTACTGGCGCATCTTCCGCCGCGCCGCTATTCTGTTTGCCTTGGGATTGCTACTAAATGGCTTTTGGAATCAAGGTGTTTGGACTTTTGATTTGAGTAGCATCCGCATTATGGGAGTATTGCAGCGCATCAGCATTACCTATCTCCTGGCTTCCTTGATAGTTCTCAACCTTCCGCGCAAAGGTCAATGGATACTTCCAGCAGTAATACTCATTGGCTACTGGCTAATGATGATGTATCTACCAGTACCAGATTATGGCGCGGGAGTTCTAACACGAGAAGGTAATTTGGGCGCTTATATTGACCGGATGATTATTCCCAAAGCACATCTATACAAAGGTGATGGTTTCAAATTTATGGGAGATCCAGAGGGACTGTTCAGTACTATTCCCGCGATAGTAAGCGTCCTCGCTGGCTACTTTACTGGTCAATGGATACGCAGCCAACCTGTACAATCACGCACAAGTATCGGGTTAGGATTATTTGGAGTTGGCTGTTTAATTATCGGTTGGGCGTGGGGGTGGACATTTCCCATTAATAAAAAGCTGTGGACAAGTTCTTATGTAGTCTTTACTAGCGGTTGGGCGTTACTTTTGCTAGCAGCTTGTTATGAACTGATCGAAGTCCGGGTGAATCGTCGCTGGAGTAAACCTTTTGAAATTATGGGCTTAAATGCGATCGCACTTTTCGTTCCATCGGTTTTGTTGATTAAAATCTTAGTGAAAACCACTATCGGCACAGCTAAAGACGCTCCCAGTACCTACAATTGGATTTACCAGAATTTTTTCGCATCTTGGGCGGGAGTTCTAAATGGTTCCCTGTTGTTTGCCCTAGTCACCGTGCTGTTGTGGTGGGGTGTTGGTGTTCTGATGTATCGGCAACGTTGGTTTCTCAAAGTGTAAAATTATATCCAGTAAATCAGGTGTAATTAGTCAATTGCGACTAAAATTAGCGATCGCCTATGGCCCAATACGCTTGGGTTAAGGGCTACTGGCAAAAATTTTGGGTTTTTGAGACGCGATAAATCGCCGTCTCTACAAGTGTTTTGGTCTTATCTGAACTGTATTGGGCCATAGGCCTGCGCTTGCGCCATCGCAAGGTTGTTTCGGGCTTATTTCCCTACACTGAGAAAAAGCGATCGCAATAACACTTATTTGAGCGGACACAATATCAACTCTGCGTTTTACTGTTGAACGCAAATATACAAATTTTTTATTTGCATTATATTTTCTACTAGCCAATATTCTGAATTAATTTACTTCAAAGCAGCCGTAATAAAGTAAAAATATTTTTTTAGTTTACGTTTGAGTGTTAACTAGGTTACAACAGGTATTAAGTAATCCTTTTTTAACACTCAAGGAACAAAGACGATCACAGGGTTATCTATAACTCTTAATAAACTCATTTTCGTTCTTATTAGGCAACTGATAGAAATTCTGATGTCTGACAATAAGCCGTTTCTAAAATTCCGAATAAAGAAGCGTCTAGAAACTTCTCTGTGTGTTGAAAATTATTATTTCTCCTAATTCACTAAATTAATCCATAAAAAAATTGTGAGGTAATGAATGCATCGCATTAAACTTTGGGTACTTTTGCCAGTTACCCTGATATTGGGTTGCTCAAATCAACTATTTCAATCTAGCCCATCTGTGGCAAACTCGAATCCAGCCGTAGTTCAACCAAGCAGTCCAACGCTATTAGCAAGTGCGAGTTATCTTTCACCGTTGGAACAACAGGTAATTATTGAAACAAATAAGGTACGAACAAATCCCAAATCATATCTCCCGATTCTGGAAAACTATAAGAAGCGCTTTGAAGGGAACCGAGTCAAAATTTCTAATAATACCTATTTGCGAACTCAAGAAGGAGTCAAAGCAGTCGATGAAGCGATCGCATTTTTGAAATCTGCACGTCCTGTAGGAGCGTTGAGTGCCTCTAAAGGTATGTCTTTAGGAGCAAAAGACCATGTTAAAGACCAAGGGCCAAAAGGTGTTACAGGTCATGATGGTAGCGATGGTAGCAACCCTTTTACTCGCATCAACCGCTATGGTGCATGGCAAACAACGGCTGGCGAAAATATTAGTTATGGCCCAAACACTGCCCAAGATATCGTCATGCAATTAATTATTGATGATGGCGTGCGCGATCGCGGCCATAGAAAAAATATATTTAACGGCGCTTTTAAAGTGTCTGGCGTTGCTTATGGAACTCACAAATCATATAGAACAATCTGCGTAATTGACTACGCTGGGGGTTATAGGGAAAAATAATTTGAGTAGGGGCGGTTACAAACCGCCCATTTCGCTATTACTGTGCAACCCAAGCACCATGAAATCCATAAGGTACTCGTTGAGGAATTATCACCCGCGCTACAGGTTCAGCAGTTACATCTTGGGCATTCACGACTACTAATTCTGAAGTGTTTGAATTCTCATTATGAACGAAAGTCACAAGCCAGCCATCATCCTCAGCAATTGCACCAGGACGCGGCGCAAACACAGCTTCACCACCATAGCGTCCCTGTCCAAATTCGTGGGTTTGAGAATTTCCACTGTTTAAATCGTACTTAATGATGCCTTCAAATAAAGGTAATGAACTATTCGCCATTTTGTTACTGTAGCCATATCGGGTTTGTCGCCCCAATAGATTTTCGTTGACGCGGGGAAATTCTGAAGCTACATCATCTAACATCTCCTCACGCACTGTCCCCGTGCTGAGGTTAAATCGCCAGCGATACAAACGCGGGATATTTCCTTCTGGGTCGGGTTGGGAATCATCAGAAATCAACACAGTAGTAGAACTCATACGACAGGCGATAAGCACTACTTCATCTCCATCTTCGTAAGCATTGAGGGTATGGAAGACGTAGCAAGAGGGGCTCTCAAACCATCGGATATTACTGTTGTCACCATGACGTGGTAGAATGCCAAAACGACTAGGGCGATCGCGCTCGAACATCATCACAGGTTCTCCTCGTTGCGATCGCTCGGCGCTAAAAGTCAACGGCAAATCCATAAAAATAGTGTAGTTTTCAGTGATGGCGAAATCGTGCATCATCACTCCTATGGGCAGGTCAATTGGCACTGTCCGCAGAAGTTCGCCTTGTGCTGAGACAACACTATATTGCAGGTATGGCGGCGTAAATAGAGAGTAGCCAAAGAAGATCATCTCGCCCGTCACCGGGTCTACCTTGGGATGAGCTGTGAAGGCAGAGATTAGTTTCCCATTGTAGCTATACTCCCCAATGGTTTCTAATTCAGGAAGCTTGATGGCGTGAGGTTTACCACTTTCGTTCAGCGCCAACATCTGACCCGCGTGCCATACTAAGGCAGTATTGGCGGTGTTTTTGCGGGGGCCATGTGGATTATCCATTCGCGGTGGTTCTAAAAGCCCACTCCACAAAGCCTTACCCGCTTCTCGTTCTTTTTTCCATCCAGCTGTCTGGACGTAGCGGTTACGATAAGTGGCTACGCCGTTGCTAATTTGCACACCATGTAGCATCCCATCTCCGTCAAACCAATGATATTGACCGATGGGTGTCCATTGAGGGTTAGGGCCATTCCGTACAAACATCCCCAATAAATCAAGGGGTAATTCACCAATGACTGGCAATTTATCGGTGGTGATTTCTTCATGGATTGGAGCAAAATTGCGATCAAGATAAGGATTTACTGCTATTGTTGGCATTTATAAAATTTGGTAATGTGATGGATATGGCTTTTGGTGAGCGATAACATTAATCGCTGTCTTCAACCAATTAATATAAGTCTGTTCTCTTCTGATTAACAACTCCAGCACCAGCCTTTGCATTACCTGCTCACGGTTGGCAGACTCATCACCAAGTGATGGCAAATCAATGATTTCGCATTCAGCAAGCTTTTTGCTTCGAGCCGCCAATTGTTGCTCCAGTAGGTGAATGATGGCTTCATTCGACAACTGATCTGCAAAATGCAATTGGGCTAGCAAAGGTTCTCGTACAGTTGGTAACGGCTGATGAGTCCCAAGCCATTGGGCAAATTCTGCTTTCCCTAGCTCCGTCACAGTGTAAACTTTGCGATTGGGGCGATCGTGCTGAATCTCAATCGTACAGGTAATCCAGCCTTGCTCAACTAGCTTATCGAGAGTTCTGTAAATTTGTGCCTGGTCTGCTGGCCACAAATGGGCAATACATTGATCAAAGCAGCTTGTTTTAAGGTCGTAGCCCGTCATTTCTTGCTGCTGAAGAAGACCTAGAATTACGTATGCTAGGGACATTAGGACTGTTTTCCCATAATTGACATTTTCTCACTAGGTTCTATAACTATCTACTTCTTATAAGTTTATGCTAATATATGATTAATCTGATATAAGATGTAACGGTTATAAAAAGATATGTTGATTTTTATACGTCTTAACAAGGAAACCGAATAGATTAACTGAGGGCAGATGGCTAATAGTGCTGTTTGCACAAGACAATGAGGGAGTGGCAATATATCTTGACTGTCGATCTAAGTAGAGTGTCTTGGAGAGAAAGTTGGAGCGGCAAGCGTCTCTGCATCGCTACGGTATCACTCAACAAGCCAGTTGTTCGCTACAGTCTATTGGTGATAAATACTGACGCAGCAATTATTAAAGCTATTGAAGACTATTGTAACGAGAGGATGAGTAACATTGACTTCTAACACACTTTCACAAAGAATACGTCAACATCAATATCTGCGTGATTTACGAAATAAATTACTCCACCTTCATAAAATGTTGTTGGAAACAGAACGCATTGCCTATGAACAGGTTAGTGGACGAGTATCAAGCGGAGAATTACTTCAGCTAGTTATCGCTCATGAACAATTTGCTTGGCTACATCGCATTTCTGAGGTAGTTGTGCAAGTTGATGAAATGCTCGAAGCTGATGAACCGATATCAATGGACGATTTTGAAAAGTTGATTACTGATGTCCGCACGCTGATTGTACCGTTAGAGACAGGCAATACCTTCGAGAGAAAGTATTACAATGCTCTCCAGCGCGAACCATCTGCTGTGTTGGCACATGCAGAAATATCAAGGTTTCTCATGTCTAAAGTTTAAGTCATTCCCTGTCACTTCGACAGGGCATGACTTGGGGTAAAATCCACTGGTATTAGAATAACGAGCTTTGCGATCGCTAGATGCTAGATAACAAAGATTTGACGCGAGTAGAAAGGTTGCATTGCAACCTTCCTACAGTGGTATTGTTTAGTTTACAGCAGCACTGACTAAACCATTGTGTCTAAGTAAAGCGATCGTACTTGGTTCACGACCCCGAAAAGTTTTAAACACCTCCATTGGATGCTGACCACCACCAAGTGCGAGTACCGTATCCCGATAACGCCGACCTGTAGCTTTTATAGCCTCTTCATCTTCTAGACCAGCTTCTTCAAAAGCGGCAAAAGCATCAGCACTCAGTACCTCAGCCCACTTGTAACTGTAGTAACCCGCCGCATAACCACCCTCAAAAATATGTCCAAAAGCACATAAAATTGCATCTTCTGGAAGTGGCTGTAAAACAGTAGTAGTCTTGGCTATGCGATGACGCACATCTGACGGAGTTTCATTACTATCAGGGTGATAGCGGTAGTGTAGTTCTAAATCAAGACTACTTAGGTGAATCTGCCGCAACATAGCAGTACCACTCATATAATTACGCGCCGCTAGCAGCTTTTGATAATAATGCTCCGGTAGGGCTTCACCAGTTTCATAATGCTTCGCCATACCAAACAAAGTGGGTCGCTCATAGCACCAGTTTTCCATAAACTGACTAGGTAGTTCCACTGCATCCCACTCCACATTATTGATGCCTGCGGCTCCAGGATAATCAACCTTAGTAAGCAGATGGTGCAATCCATGACCAAACTCGTGGAACAAAGTCTCTACTTCATAGAAGGTCATCAAACTAGGTTTACCATCTACGGGAGGACTTTGATTACACACCAAATAAGCTACAGGTAAGCGGATGGTAGTGACACCATTTTCAGTGATTTTGGCCCGATTGATGCACACATCCATCCAAGCACCACCGCGTTTTTCGGCTGGACGGCTGTAAGGATCTAAGTAGAAGTAGGCTATGGGAGAACCAGTTTCGTCAGCAATTTGGAAATAACGCACATCCTCATGCCAGACTGGGGCTTGACCATCGGCAGAAGTGACAGTAACACCAAACAGCCGCTTGACTAGTCCAAATAAGCCGTCTAAAACTTGGGGAAGCGGAAAGTAGGGGCGCAATTCTTCAGCAGTAAAGGCAAATTTTGCTTCTCGTTGGCGTTCTGCCCAAAAGCTAATATCCCAGTGTTTTAAATCCTCAGCTTCTTCTGCTCCCTGTGCTGCGGCAAAAGCTTTGAGTTCTACCAAGTCTTTGATAGCAGCATCATAACTAGCGTGGCGTAGTTCTTCTAAGAGAGCGTTGACTGCCTCAACATTAGGAGCCATTTTACTAGCCAGACTCAATTGGGCAAAACTTTTAAAGCCTAATATATCTGCGAGTTCTTGGCGCAACTTCAAAATGCGCTCAATTAACGGGTTGTTATCCAAATCGCCAGCAGAAGCGCGGGTGATATGAGCTTTGTAGAGCTTTTCACGCAAATCTCGCCGGGTGCTGTGCTGCATGAAAGGGCCATAGCTGGGGAAGTCTAAAGTAATTCGCCACGGGCCATTTTCTGGCGTGGCATTACTTTCGCCCGCTGCACGAGCAACTTGGGCTGCTAGACTCACTAAGCTTGGTGGTAAACCTTCAATTTCTGCTTGTGTTGTTAGGGTTAAGCTGAAGGCTTTCGTGGCATCAAGTACATGGTTAGAAAATTTGGTAGAAAGTTCTGCTAACTCCATTTGTATGGCGTTGAAACGCTCTCTGACCTCTCCTTGTAAGCCAACACCAGAAAGTTCTGCATCTCGAATGGCGGCTTCTACAATGCGCTGTTGGGCTAATTCTAAAGTTGCCCAATTATCGCTGGTACGGAGTGCTTTAAAAGCATTGTAGATAGGTTGGCTTTGACCGAGCTTGTTGATAAATTGTACGACTAGTGGCTGTACAATTTCATGAGCTTCGCGCAGTTCCGGGCTATTTTTAACACCCATTAAATGATTCACCACCCCCCAACTCCAGGTAAGCCGTTCTGTCAGCTTTTCTAAAGGTTCTACTAAACTACTCCAAGTAGGCTGTACACTAGCTTCTAAGGTGGCAAGCTGCTGCTCAAGTTCTGCCAACAACTGATTGAAGGCTGGTACTACTCGTTCTGGTTTAATCTCTGCAAAGGGAGGTAAACCAACGCCTTGAAGTAAGGGATTGTCGGAAATAATGGTACTTGCACTCATGGTTTTGTGTGAACTGCGAACGAAAAATCAACAATGATTTTTATTTATATATATCTTCTAATGTAGCGATCGCTGTACTAAATAGTCTTGCCATTCTGATAAAAAGGCAAAAAAAAGCGAGAATGGCTGATAAATTTATCCTGATACAGCTATTTTGTTTCCTTTGTGAAGGATATCTGACACAATGACAGTTCCAGAAATATCAGCGAAAGTGTCTCTGAAACAGGAAAGATTAACCAGGGAACAAGCCCAATCGCAAGCAAGATATGCAGAATCGCAGTTGGAAAGGTTGAAGGAACTAGTTGTGTAGAGGCGTTGGAGTCGGCGTAGCCTCTTACAGAGAAGCGGCTGGACTAAACATCCCTTGGTGTCGATCCTGATAGTATTTAGCTAACTTAACTTGAGTTTATGCGATCGCCAAAAGATATCATAATGTAGTATGTCAAACAGGTAGCTCGTCCGCCAGCATCGGCGTTAACCTGAAAGCGCAGTTTCAGTTCAAGAATCCTACACTTTTTAAGCGTGGGAGTGTTAAATTAACTGAGCGCGATCGAGCATCTTTACCGAACCGAGAAAGGAGACTCGACTTTTATGATTTTATTTGGCAACTCATCTTTTTACTCGTAAAATCGAAGACAAGATCAAGGTCAGTAGAAAAGAGTCCCTAAATTAATGAATACGTTAATCAGTCAGGGTGGAAGAGTTATCACCAAACCTCAGATGGTAGACCGAATAAACGATATCGGTTGGCAAGCTCACCAAGGGAGCGTTGCTGCGATTATTCAGTTATTAAATGAAAAGCTAGCCAAATCTGGTGTCAGAACTAGAGCCATTTTTTCTGATGGTGTTTTACAACTTCTGTGTGAGGCGGCTAGGATGGAGCAACTTGAGCAATCTCCCCTAGTAGAACAAATCCAGCAAATTCTTGAGTCTATTGCTCCGCGCCACATTCGCCGAGTCAATATCAATAGTCGGATTGTTCGAGAACAACAATTACTTTGGTTAAAGGAAATAGATAGCGATCGCGACAACCAATTGCTCTGGTCACAGGAAATCGCCTTAATTCAGCCTAATATTGTAAAGCAACTAATTAAAGATTTTACAGAAGCTCAAGCTGACTTAGGAAAACCAAATTTTCCTAAAACTCAAGTCTCTCGTCCTTTGGTACTTATTAACAAAGAAAAACACAGTAATAAACCTAAAACCAAAGTATTAGCAGCAGCTGGTTTATGTTCACTGTTATTACTTAGTTGGATTGTTTATGCCCAGCTAGGTGATAAACTGAGAAACCTGATGCAACCACAAACTTCCAAATCTTTAACTACAGAAAATACTAACCAGAGGAAAGCCCAAACATCATCTCGTGTTCCTAGCAATAGCTTTGATGAGCCATCTGATGACCCATTTGCAATATCTGTGCGAATTGCAAATCAAGCTTCTACATCTGGTAAAACAGCCACAACCTCAACTCAATGGCTAGAGATCGCTGCTAAGTGGCAACGAGCCTCAGATTTAATGGGTACGGTGCCACAAAACCACAGCCGTTATCAGGAAGCTAAAATTCGGACTCAACTATATAAGAAATATAGTGAGGCGGCGCAGAAAGAAGCAGATAAGAGTAAACTTTAGTACCGTTTTGTGTGAAATCGTAGCGTTTTTAAACGCACTAGGTAGCAAAGCTAAGTGCATAAGCGCTTCTCTACGAGACGCTACGCGAACGCCTTCGCGTAGGGTAGGGGCACAGAGTCTTGCCAAATTTAACTCGCTACGAATTAGTTAAATCTGTACGGGAGCAATGCGGTTTTGTCAGATCCAGTAAAAAACAAGCGATCGCAAAAATAAAATCTAAGTAAGAAGTAACTTTATTTACTAAATATGTGCTGGTAGCC
>NZ_JACJSH010000038.1:0-75029 GCF_014698055.1 Nostoc sp. FACHB-133 | reverse complement strand
TGTTAATACTGCTTAAAAAGTATAAATAAATTTATACTACTGGGAAAATGATTTAGTGATCGCTTGTTTTTTACTGGATCTGACGAAACCGCATAGCTCCCGTTGAGGGTTTGGAAATTTTCTCGATTATACCGAGTTTAGTTAGTTGAACCCAGACCAGAGCTACTGGACAGTGGTTCCCTTTCCTTTTTGTAAGCATAAAGCGAGCAAGTTGCTCATCTTATGCTTACAGTGACAGATCGCACGCTGCCATTTTTCCACATTCTCATCTGATGCCAAATTGCGAACATCTTCTAAAGTTGTCACCTCATCGAGCATTGCCAAAACATTCGCTTTTTCAACAGGTGCTGCTACAGAATCACCCGATTCAGTAGGAGATGAAAATTGGTGTGGGCCATGTGGTTTAAAGGTTTGTGGTGTTTGCGGTTCAATCAAATCATCTAAATCTAGGTGCATTGTTGTCCGCACCAGACCAGCAAAAAGATCGGTGCTAACAACAGGCCCCAAAAGACTATTGCGATCACGGGTATCTTGCAACAGCACTTCGGCACGAGACTTAAGAATATCTGCAATTTGACTGAAGGCAAGTGCTGCGGTTAATAACTGTGCCTCCAAGGGTAATTTTTCTAGCTCGGCATCCAAACAATCCCACATAGCATCAAGGGAAGAAGTCGGTGGAGATTCAGACAACTCATCTAATACATCCCAGATGGTTAATTGGCGGTATATGGTCATCTCTAACATTGTGGATGCAAGGGGCAAGGGCGCACTGGGCAGTAGCTTGAGGTAATTTCAAACATATCTTTATATTGATAGAGCGAAACACCATATTGTTTCGCAAACGCCTGCAACACCTGATCTGTATAGGCGCGGATCTTGCCAGCCGTTAGCCCAAAACAGTGAATTGGTTCTAAGCGACAAATAGGCTGTTGTCCCAGCCACAGTTCTGCGCCCAAGGCGTGTAATGGTTTATCCCCCGGTTCTTTATACAAATACAGCACTGCAAAATATATTGCTGGGGGTTCGACTGCGATCGCATCAATTTCTGCTGAATGACTTTCATTCCGGTGACGATAGAATGAGCGGCGATTATGGCAGACTTTTGGATTCCAACACCCGTCCCCTTGTGACCCATGCAATAGTTTGGCTTGAGTTGTTGGTAGTTTAGAACATAGCTGACACTTGGGGTCTAACGGTTTCGGCATACCTTACTCCGGTTCTTCGCCAATCGCACGATAGTAAGCAGCGATCGCAGCTTCTTGCTCACTGCGAAGGGTATAGCGCCGAAACGCTTTCTCGCTTTGATGTCCCGTTAGCTTACGGGCATGGCTGGGGTCAACTCCCAATAGCAATAAGTCAGTGGCATAGGTGTGGCGAAAGGAGTGAGGATGTAAATCCTCAATGTGAGCTATTTCACCAATTTTTTCTACAGCAAAGTAAATGCCGTGATAACTCAAGCGTTCACCTTTGTATGAAGCATGGTGTGAAATCATTAATGGGCTAAGGCTGTTTAACACCTCTCCTTGGTGTGAGCGTAATTGTAAATAATCTGCCACGACTTCTCGGCTTTCTTTTCGCAGTGGCACTAAGCGTGGTTCATTGGTTTTGGTGTCCGGTAAAAACAGGAGCTTGCCATCAAATGAGCCAACATTTAGCTGTACAACTTCCCCAGCCCGGAGTCCATGACTGAGAATGTGAACGAGTGCTGTATCCCGTTGCCTTGTTTCTCCCAATAATTCCAACGCTGACCAAACCCGCTCCATTTCTTCAGGGGTCAAACTTTGGGCTGGTGGCAGTGGCACTTTTTCCAGTTTTATCCCCAGTGTCGGATTAGTAGAAATAATTTCAGGATACGTGTAACACATCCATTTGAAAAAGCTTTTGAGAGCCGCAATTCCTGCATTGATGCTGCTTTTTGAAAGCGGTTTACCTGCATCAGTCTGTATTTCATCACGGAGATATTCTTTATATAGCGCAAGATGACGTGGACGCAGTTCATGATAATGTAGTTCACTCCAAGCCAAAAACCTTTTGAGTTCGCGTTCGTAGAGTTTGCGGCTGTTTAGTGCTAGGTTATTGCTGCGTAAAAACTCTAGCACCTTTACCCACCGGATATCGGTTGGTGGTCTTCTAGTTTCTCCTGGCTGTGTGAAATGTAGAGCTTCACGATCAAGGGGAATGAGTTTGATCTCAGGTAAAGAATCTGCGCTGTAGTTCATCCAGTTCTGTGTAAATTATTAGGTTTTAAGTATTAAAAACAACTCTATTTTGAGTTGAGATTACTCATCTGGTGGTGAGGTAGTCATGACTTCTATGACGGTATGATCGTGACCGAAGCGTGCTTGCTCCCATGTAGAATAACGCTGCATTCTCCCGTGATGAGGCCCGCCTAAAACCATCGTTTCAAAGAGCAACGGGGGATCTCCAAAAGTAAGATCGAATCCCGAAAAACTAGTTGATACTTTGGCCTCCCCAACTATAGTTTCGGCAACTAGATGTTGTCCTGAATCTTGTATTGAGTGTAAATAATCTTGCCACTCTGACAATGAATTAACAGCAACAGGTGTATGTCCTACTAATTTGTAATAAAGCATGATTAACAATTTGTGGCTATCACAACAAAAATTTACCCGATTTTATACAAAAGAAAGTATTCCTTTTACTACCTCATAGCTCTCTAGTAACTAATACATGCTCAATCGCAATGGTGGCAAAGATTCTGCGTTTTGTATCATGTTTATTCCACAGCGAATCCCGATAATTGACGCATTTTAGGAGTATGAAAACCAATGACAATATCTTGTTTAGGTACACCCATTTCCATCAATTCTAAAGCAATATCTACTTCCGTTGTATTTTGTTGAATCCAAATTTTATTATTTTTGATATCTAGGTGCATTATTGGACCATAGATCCGTTTTTGATTGTTCCATCCAATGCTAATAATTTGATAATGGTCATACTCTGCGTCAAAAATCTGTTCGACCTCTACATCTCCATAACTAGGCTTATAATCGATATATTTAGTTAATAATTGCCTAACTTTTGTGCGGTATTCATTTAACTTATCCATTGTTCTATTTCCTCAGTTTCAACGTTATAAATAATCAATTTTAGTTTGTTTTCGTTGACTACAGTTTGAATAAAAGGCAAGTTAAAGAAATCATTATAAGTTACCAATGGGATAGCTAAATATAAATTTCTCGAAGGGTCTTCTGCACGTAATGCAGTCCGATAATTAATAAACTGTCCTAATGCTGTATGAAATTCTGAAATTTTCGATGCACTGACAAAATTTTTAATTTCAACTGCTATTTTTTCTCCAGCTTTTTCGGCAGCAACTAGGAGTTCTGCACCTAAATCAATCTGAACATCAACTCCACCACACCGAATATTTAGTGGGTCATCTGTAACTAACCAACCATCTTTTTCCAGTGCAGACCTCACAATATTGTGGAATAAATCACGAGCCATACGAACTATCCAATGAATAACCAAAGCAATTGGGGTAAGCAGTTTTGCTTTGGTTTTAAATGCTTGACTAGTTCATCTGGTATTTGAATGGTTGGTTTTGCCATGCTTGAAACCATTAAATGAGTAGTTTGCTCATATTATGCTTTAGATTACATAGTAATACAAGACTACAACACAAAATAAGATACCCTTATCTTTTATCCGATATAATCTACGATTAATACCACTTCTCTTGATGCCTCAGTGCTTTAAGTATAAAATAATACTTTAAATGCATAGTGTAGAGGAATAAAAAAGTTCAACAATAAATAAAAAAGTTCTACAATTTCTGTTGGGTGCTTTACCCCGCTCCAGGCATCCGTCCATGAATAACTCGCAAGTCTTACCGCCGTGCGATCGCTACGTTATTACTAGAGCGATCGCCTCTGGCGGGGCGTAGCCCATTGCGCCCACATTCGGGTAGAATCACTCTCCTAATTGTTGAACTTTTTTATTTGAGTTTGGTGTCTCTGTGTTGAAAAAGTGGTAAAGTCATCTCTTTTCCATCCCCAAATTGTTCAACTTATTTTTACGTGAACTTGCACCCAACCACGAAAAATCAATGCTTTGAGAGACTAGAATTGTTGAACTTTTTTATATCCTTACAATAACAAGATTTTGAGTGTGGGGAGTGTGGGGGGTAAGACTTCTTCCCCGTTCTTCCCCGTCCTTCCACACCTCCCACACCCTGCCAGCAAGGAGGTTTCAGCTTTTCAAGCGTGCCATTCGTCAGGGGGGCAAAGCATAAAAAAGTTCTAAATGGTGCCGAAAGTAATACCCTGTTGTTTGAGCCACTGACGGTATGCAATAGAATAGCGATCGCTCGGTAAATGTACTTCTGCTTGCAAATTTAAAGGTAAGCGTCGGGGTTGCTGGGAATTGACAATGGCAATATCTTGACTAGCAACAAGATTTTGAATATTTAGATAGACTTCAACTGGAATTTCACGGGCGCTGTTTACCATTAACCAATATTGGGCCACGCACTCATCTTCATCGACTGGCGTAATTGTATAGAAGACATTTAGACGATGCTCTCCAGGCCCAAGTTTAAAGTATGCCACTAGCGGACGGAAGATACGGTAATGGTAAGTGTTGAAAATCATTGGCGCTTCTTTGGGATTAGCCGAACTAAAATCTAGTTCCCACAAACCACATTTGAAACTAATCTGATCTCCAAGAGACTCTAATTCATAATGCGTCAACTCAGGACGACTAGCGTGGGCGAATAATCCCGAATGCATAATTGGGAAGTGTGCCGGATCGATAAAATTTTCCAGCGTCCGCAGGGGGCTAGAGTGATAGTGGTAGGGGCCACAGAAAATTTTGCGATAAACCGGATCGTCCCACTCAGAAAATGGAGCTATATCTTGTTTTGGTGTTCCTAAACAAACCCAGAGCAAATCGTAACGCTCAAGAAGTTGGTAAGTTTTAACACAAGCTCGTGCGGGAGGCGATTGGTCTGGATTAGCTGGAGCTAGTATACATTGGCCTTCGCTGTTAAAGGCTAAACCGTGGTACGAACAGACAAGGGTCTGTTTATTGACATATCCCAAAGAAAGACGAGCGCCACGATGAGGGCAAAGGTCTTGCCAAGCTAGAACTTTGTCGCCATTATGCCAGAGTACTAAATCTGAGCCTAATAAACGTTTGTGCAGAACTGTTCCAGGTTGGAGGTCTTGCGAGCGGGCTATTACATGCCAATCATTCAGCAAAATCTGGTCTTGCACCATGAGTATCGACACCCTTGAGGTCAAATACCTATATCTTAATCAGAGTGAACATGAAACTTGAACTTGATTTTGTCAGCAATCTGGTAGGCTGGGCGCTTGCTTTTCGCTACCATCAACTACAAAAATCATCAACGCGGATATCCCGCCAGACATCAGACACTTGCCAGCCGGAATTGCCCACCGATTGTACTGGAGGATTGTCAAGCAATGGAATATAGTCAGGAACTCTAGGCTCTGAAATCGCTACTGGTTTCTCCTCAACCTCAACCACAGGGGCTGGAGAATTGACAGTATTAGCTAGAAGTTGTTGGTCTTCAGCCTCCTCGATTAGCTTCATCTGTCTCAGGGTAAGCTTGTCGGATTTTTTGATGATTTTCTTAATATCTGTATCATTAGAAGTTTTCATTGGCTGTTCCCTTGAAGGCATTGGCTTAAAATTTGGATGAGTAAATTTGGGAGAAGTTAGGTATAAATAATTTGCACAGAATTAACAAGGTACACCAAATCGATGGGAAATACGAGTCTCTTGCTGAAGAATTTATTAATTGTGTACAAATCTGTTTTCGGGTAGATGCCCCAGCATAATCTGTTGTACAGATGCAAGTATTAAGCGTAGGCGTAGCTCGCCGCAGGCATCGCTTCTTAATCATGACTGTAGGTCAAGATTGTTTTGCGTTTTTGACTCCTAATAAGCAGATAATGGATGGTTGAGAGTTCTCGCTGGAAAGGAACAGCATTGAGAAACTTATCAGGTGATAAAGGCACAATCCTAATAGTTGATGACGAAGCCAGCATCCGTCGGATTTTACAGACGCGTCTAGAAATGATTGGCTACAGCGTAGTTACAGCTAGTGATGGTGAAGAAGCTTTGTCAGCTTTTCGCTTGTTGACCCCTGATTTAATAGTTTTAGATGTAATGATGCCAAAGCTGGATGGCTACGGTGTCTGTCAAGAATTACGGAAACAATCAGACGTACCAATTATTATGCTAACAGCATTGGCAGATGTAGCAGACCGAATCACTGGGCTGAAACTGGGTGCTGATGACTACATGACGAAACCTTTCTCACCCAAGGAACTAGAAGCTCGAATTGCCTGCGTACTAAAACGGCGCTCACACAAAACCAACATCAATGCTATTCCTAACTCTCTTATAATTCATGCAGGCAACCTGAAAATCGATACAAGTAAGCGGCAAGTCCATAAAAATGAGCAACGCATTCGGTTGACAGGTGTGGAGTTTAGCTTATTAGAGTTGTTAGTTAATCATTCGGGAAAGATTTTTTCAAGGGTTGAAATATTACAGCAATTGTGGGGCTTTGTACCAGAGATGAATACAGATACCCGCGTGGTAGATGTGCATATCTCACGGTTGCGGACAAAGGTAGAATCCGACCCCAACGATCCAGAATTTATTATCACAGCAAGAGGTAATGGTTATTTTTTCCCACGAATTATTGATTCAGAACACGATTGAAGAAGAAATTATAAGTCAAAATGTTGAAAATTTTAGAAACAACACCCAATCGACTTTTCATCAAGTCAGAAAGAAGAAATTTTGATGCCTTGATAATAGTCCTTTTTATATATGTTGGTATTTACTTTTTATTAATCTCTACATTAAAGGTTCTTCAGTACTTGTTATGCTAAACTAACAATCAAAGTGCCAATTTAATAAGCATTTTACTCTAAACTTATTAAAGTTTCTGAACCCATAAGCTGAACGCTTAATTAGCTTGAGTTTGTTATTGATGCCTTCAACAGCACTACTTATTGTCCTATTATCAAAGTAAGCTACTATTTCATCATATTTTTTTTGATTCGGTTTGTAAAATAATTCCAATTCCATAGTGAAGGCGATGCGATATAATTTTTATATCTCCTAAATCAAGAAGTTCTGTTAGAATCTTAATATCTTTTGTGCTAGTCATGACTGTAAATTTATATAAAAATAGTCTGAATTATATTTACAGTTAACAATAAATCCTCTTTATAAGTCAATCCCTATAATGCTTTAGCAGATTATTTATACTTGTTTTTGACATCATCTGATATCTATTGTTAATGATCTAGCATAATAAGTACTGAAGAAACTTTATTTTTAATATTTATTGTCTTTTGTCTTCTCAATTACTTCTGTATTTCCTTCCCAGCTTGGGTTATTGCCATCAATCACTGCTAATTGTATTGAGATATATTTGATTTTTTCTTAGTATTTTATTATAAACACTCTGGGAGAGCCAATTAATTTTTATGCCCCAATATAGCTATCAACTCGGTGGAAGTTTAAACATTGATGCACCTAGTTACGTACAGCGACAAGCCGACTCACAACTGTATGAAGTCCTGAAGGGAGGCGAGTTTTGCTATGTTCTCAACTCTCGACAAATGGGTAAATCCTCACTGCTGGTACGAATCAAGCATCGCCTGGATCAAGAGGGCTTTAAGAGCGCTGCCGTGGATTTGAGTGTGGTGGGGAGTGAACAAATTACTCCAATGCAATGGTACAAGGGATTCGTCGGCGACTTATGGCGACAGTTGGGGCTACTGGAAACCTTGAACCTGAAAACTTGGTGGCAGGAACGCAACGATCTTAGTTTACTACAACGTTTGCGGTGGTTTATTGAGGAATTGCTGCTGGTGCAGTTTCCCCAACAACAGTTGTTTATCTTTGTCGATGAAATTGACTCTCTGCTGGGGCTGAACTTTTCGATTGATGACTTTTTTGCCTTCATTCGCTTCTGCTATAACCAACGGGCAATTAACCCAGAATATCAACGCATTACCTTTGCGATTTTTGGGGTAGCAACTCCCTCGGATCTGATTCGCGACAGAACGAAGACACCGTTTAATATTGGGCAAGCGATCGCACTACAAGGATTTGAGTGGGAAGAAGTGACTCCCTTAATACAAGGGTTGGAAAAGACAGTATCACAGCCTGCATCGGTTGTCAAAGCGATTTTAGGCTGGACTGCGGGACAACCATTTTTGACTCAGAAGTTGTGTCATTTAGTTGTGCAATTGAGTCAAGAGACAATCGGGGACGGTGGTATAAATATTCTACCAGGTACGGAAGCGTTCTGGATTGAGAACTTAGTTAAAAACCGGATTATTGAGCGTTGGGAATCCCAGGATGAACCGGAACACCTGAGAACTATACGCGATCGCCTTGAACGTAACGGTCAGCGGGCTGGTAGAATACTAGGCACTTATCAAAAAGTTTTGCAAAGAATTGAAATAAAAAGTGATGATAGTCAAGAACAGATTGAATTGTTACTCAGTGGCTTAGTCGTTAGACACTTAGGAATATTAAAGATAAAAAATCGTATCTATCAACAAGTCTTTAATTTGCAATGGGTTGAAAAAAGATTAGCGGCGTTGCGGCCTTACTCGCAGACCTTTGAGGCTTGGGTAGGTTCAGGACAAAAAGATGAATCGCGATTGTTGCGCGGACAAGCGCTCAAAGATGCCCAACTTTGGGCGCAGGGGAAAAGTTTGAGTGATTTAGATTATTTATTTTTTAATGCCTCTCAAGAAGTTGATCGAAAAGAAGTGGAATTGCACTTAGAGGCAGAACGTGTTAAAGAAGTAGAAGCCAGACTTGTGCAAGAACAAAAAGCGTTGAGAATTCAACAGTTCTTGCTCAATGCGAATATGGCAGCCTTACAACAATCTAGACTCAGTGAGATTAAGGCGATCGCCACTTCTTCGGAAGCCTTATTTAGCACAGAGCAAAAATTAGACGCCCTCGTTGCCGCAATCATTGCTAAGCGCAAACTGCAACAACTCGGTGGAATCGATCCAGAACTAGAAAATCGGGTGCAATTATTACTAGAACAGGCAGTTTATGGTGCTTCAGAATTCAATCGCTTGTCAGGACATCAGTCCACAGTGTTTAGATTAGCAATCAGTCCCGACGCTCAAACAATTGCCTCCGCAAGTACAGAGAACGAAGTCAAACTCTGGCAGCGAGATGGCACCCTAATTGCGACTCTTCTCCACAACGGTCTAATCTGGAGAATGGCTTTTAGCCCCGACAGTAAACTTCTCGTTTGCGCTACGGGAGAGGGCACAGTTCAAGTTTGGCAGCAAGCGGGAACGTCTTGGCACAACCCCAAACTCCTACACAGCCTCTTAGGTCATAGTAGCGAGTTTAACGGTGTGGCCTTCAGCCCAGATGGGGAGATTTTAGCCGCATCCGGTGAGAATAACACCGTTAAACTCTGGGACAAAAACGGCATTTTATTAACCATTCTTGATCGTACCGATACGGTGAGGAGCCTAAGTTTTAGCCCCGACGGAGAACTGCTCGTTAGCGGCAGTGGGGAGGGTACGATTCGATTGTGGAAAAAAGACGGCGCATTTTGGGGCGCAGTCAAGTTCCTGCAAACGTTTCAAGGTCATAGCGCTGCCATTTGGGAAGTCAAGTTTAGTCCTGACGGCGAGATATTTGCCTCTGTCAGCATGGATAAGACTGTTAAACTTTGGCGCTCCCATACTCCGCCAAACGAAGAGTTACAGCACGGCACTTTGCTTATGTCGGGGAACCCGCCAACGCAAGTACCTCCCCTACAAACCCTTAAGGGTCACACAGGTGGCGTTGAAGGTATAGATTTCAGTCCTGACGGTGAGATTATCGTCACAGCAGGCAATGATCGAACCATTAAATTTTGGAGCAAAGACGGCAAAGAACTCAGAACGGTTGGAGGGCATCGCAGTGCCGTATGGAATATTAATTATAGTCCTGACAGCACGTTCATTGCTTCGCTGGGTGTAGGAAATGCTGTCAAACTTTGGCAGCCGAAAAACATTTTTCGGTTGCCGCTACAAGGTCACGACGCTGCTGTTTATGCTGCTGCTTTCGCTCCTGACTCTAAAATGGTCGCCACTGCAAGTACAGACGGCACGGTGAAACTTTGGCACGTCGATGGCACGTTGCTCAAGACGCTTAAGGAGGGCACAGGAGGGCTTTGGGATATGGCATTGAGTCCTGACGGTAAACTCATTGCCGTGGGGGGGGACAAAACAGTTAAACTATGGCACAAGGATGGTCAATTCCTGGGAGAAATCGATGCCCACAAAGGGATAGTTTACGGAATTAAATGGAGTCCTGACGGTAAAATTATTGCCTCCGCCAGCCCAGACGGCACGGTGAAACTCTGGCAGCCAGACGGCGCTCTGCTAAGAACTCTGAAGCTAGATGGCAGCGCGTTGTGGGATGTAGCCTTTAGCCCTGATGGACAAGCTATAGCCGCCATCGGTAGTCGCGGTACTCTCGCAATCTGGAAGCTTGATGGCACTTTATTGCAGGCGATTGATGCCCATCAAGTTGTAACTATGGGGGTCAATTTCAGTCCCGATGGTAAGACTGTAGCCTCAGCCAGTACAGATGGCACTGTCAAATTCTGGAAAATAGATCCCTTATCGACTCTTATTGACACCTCGGTTCCTCACAAAGCACATCTGACTCTTAAAGGTCATACAGAGGCAGTGATGAGAGTTGTCTTTAGTCCGGATGGTGAGATCATCGCTACGGCAAGTCTGGATAACACGGTGAAACTCTGGAACAAAAACGGCCTCTTGCTGAAGACGCTCACGGGTCATACAAGTGTGGTGATGGGAGTTTCCTTCAGTCGCGACGGCAATTTCCTTGCTTCCGCCAGCCATGACCAAACGGCGATTTTGTGGGATGTGCAGCGAATTCTCAATACAGATCCACTGGCTTTTGGTTGCGACTGGGTGCGGGATTATCTACGAACTAATGCTGACGTCAAGGAAGAAGACAGATATCTGTGTGAGGGGGTCAAAACTCAAAACGTGGCAAAGTAATTAATTGGGAATTCCAGGATGAACCGGAACACCTGAGAACTATACACGATCGCCTTGAACGTAACGGTCAGCGGGCTGGTAGGATACTACGCATTTATCAAAAAGTTTTGCAAGAAATTGCAATAAAAAGTGATGATAGTCGAGAACAAATTGAATTGTTACGTAGTGGCTTAGTCGTTAGACACGAAGGAATACTAGGAGTTAAAAATCGCATATATCAACAATACCTTAGCCAATTTACGAGGGTTCAATGCCTGTAGAAACGGGATGAATACGTCCTAAAGAAGTAAGCTTGGCAAAAATCTGGGTTAACCACTCGTATTTCGTACAACCATACAGTTCAATCGCCACCCCGCTATCTGCTCCACAGATTACTGCACAAATCGCAATAGTCAAGATATCAATTAACTTGTGTCGCTTCGTGCAGTTTATTCGTGGGTCTGACATTTGTGCAAAGTGGTCAGCAATGGTGATTTTAGGCTTGAGCTTCACGCTTTATGGGGCTTGATTCTACTTTTACAATGACTTTACCATCATCCGATTGCTTACCCCCATGGTTGCAGTGATCGCTATATCATCAGCTTCTAGATGAGAGTTATGTATGCAGACTCTACTCTTAAAAATTTCTGACGAAACCCTGCGAGATAGCGAACAACAGGCGGAAGTGTTCTTCTCTTACTTTCCTGCTTTCAAACGTGCAACCAGTAGACCGCATTTGGTAGAAATGATTGTCAAATTGAGGGCAACTGATGGCATCCACTCCAGAAACTCTGCAAGTTCCTGCTTGCGATCTTCTACATTATCTGCAATTAGAAGAATTTCTTTGCCGTAAGAGCGAGAAATAATCGCGCTAACATCTTCTTTGTAATGTGCCTTAGCATGATCCACAAACACCAAATCAGGGATGGGAATCTCCTGTGGAATAAGTGCGATCGCTTCAGAAGAATCACAAACCCATTGTTGAATCCGAGCAGATATTCCTGCCTGTTGGAAGTGTTTCGCCGCTTGCTCTGCTACAGCACTATCAAACTCAATTGTGTGAATTATTGCCTCGCTATCTCCCAGTGCTAAGTAGCAGGTAGAAAGACCATAACCAGTACCTAATTCCAGAATAATCTTAGGTTGTGCTGCTGTCACAAGTGCTGAAAGAATAAGTTCAGTATCTTGACGAATCGGATTGCGCCATCCTCGCTCTCCATACTGTTCACCTCCTAAAACACAGATTTTCTCGATGACGGCTAAAATGTTTGAATTCATAACTGAAAGACACACCAAATAAAAATGCCAACCGCTTAATATTACTTTGAACTGGTCAAAAGAGCGTACAGTTCCTCATCAGCAAGAATTCGATTTTCACTACGAGCTTTGTGCAGAATTAGCTCGATCACTTGCTCTTCAACTTTTCTACCTTTACGGTGCAACTTCTGTTGCACGTTTGCTCTGCCACTAGCCGGACCCACACGAATTTTATACTCTAAACCAACCGCATGTGGAGCGATAGCAGCATAAACCAACGCGGCAATATTGGGTTCTGCTCGAACTTCGGCTTAAGCCAGAAGCTAAAAAGCTTATTATGTAAGGATTGAGCAAAACTATAAGTGATAAAAGAAGCGATTAAATTGGAATTATTTTGTCAATAAGGGTTACAAATGAGACTAATCTCAACAATATGGCTTATCGAGAATAGATTAAAACAGAGCTTTAGACCAAACAATGAGAAATCAAGGGTTTTGAGGATTTATTATCCCGAACTCAGATTAATTTACCAATTTAGTATATTGACAAAAAGCAGCTAATTGTGCAATCGCGTCTCACGGTAATATAAGTTTACACAAACATACCAACTTTATCTATTTCTCGTTGAGCTAAACAACTGAATAATAGATAGTGAAATTGTTTATAGAATTTGCATTTTTATAGTATTCAAGTTTATTAATTTCAAGTCTTTTTAGAATTGTCAAGGGCTGTGGTAAGCCGCCATTAATCCTACTTCATTATTACCCAGAGGGAAATTAATGGGTTTGAGGCTTGTTTTTAACTCAAAAATAGTATATCGGAGAAATAGGTAAAATAACGACTGCATGAAAGTACTTGATTTTCTATTCGGAACAATAAGAGAATATTAGCGGCAATGAGTAATTTTTCTGATAAAGTCCTGAGCCAAACTGCACATAACTCAGAATTATTTTATTCACAGAATAAGTGTATCCATCAGTTATTTGAAGCACAGGTGGAGCAGAACAGTAATGCAATGGCGGTGATATGTGAGCAGCAGTACTTGACTTACCCCGAACTCAACGTCAAGGCTAACCAGCTAGCTAACTATCTCAAAAAGCGAGGCGTAAAGCCAGAAGTGCGAGTGGGAATTTGCGCGGAACGCTCCCTAGACATGGTTATAGGAATTCTAGGTATTCTCAAAGCAGGTGGTGCCTATGTTCCTCTAGACCCAGCTTATCCAAAAGAGCGCCTGGACTTTATTCTTAAAGAAACTAAAGCGCCATTGCTGTTGACTCAAAAGCATCTGGTTGAGAATTTTATTCAAGAGGAAATTCAAGTCGTTTGTCTGGACGCAGATTGTGACACTATTGCCCAAGAGAGTGAGGAAACACCTAACACTAAGGTAACAATAGAAAACTTGGCTTACATCATGTACACTTCTGGCTCCACTGGCAAGCCAAAAGGAGTACAAGTGACTCATGCCAACATCTCGTATTATATTCCAGCAGTCAGCCAAGTGATGCAAATTCAGCCTGAAGATGTCTATCTCCATGTGGCATCTTTCTCGTTTTCTTCCTCAGTCAGGCAATTAATGGTACCTCTGTATCGAGGAGCCACCAGTATTATTGCCAATAACGAACAAACCAAAAACCCCATCAGTTTGTTCGAGCTGATCCAGAAACAAGGAGTAACTATTGTTGACAGCGTACACTCAGTTTGGCGCTATGGACTTCAGGCATTAGAAACTCTGGACAAAAGACACACAGAGGCACTCACCAAATCTAAATTACGAATGATTTTACTTTCTGGTGACTTACCGCCAGTTCAAATTTACAAGCAGCTACGAGACCTGTTTAAAGAGAGCTTAGACATTTTCAACATTTATGGTCAGGCAGAAACCATTGGTAACTGTGCTTATTCGGTTCCAAACGACTTTGACCCAGAACGAGGATATATTTATATACCTGTAGGCTATCCTTATCCCCATAACCAAGCTTATATCCTCGACGAAAATCTTGAGCTTGTTAGACCAGGAGAAGTCGGTGAGCTTTATATGGGTGGTGCTTGTTTAGCTCTTGGCTATCTCAACAGTTTAGAGTTGAATGCCGAAAAATTTATCTCAAATCCTTTCAATAGCGATCCTCTTGGGCGATTATTCAAAACTGGCGACTTAGCGCGCTACTGGTCGGATGGTGCTATAGAGTTATTAGGTCGCACTGATTTTCAAGTCAAGATTAGGGGGATGCGGGTTGAACTAGGAGAAATTGAGTCTGCACTGAGACAACATCCCAGCGTAAAAGAAGCTGTGATCATAGCAGCAGATAATGAACTAAAGGAAAACCACCTTGTAGCCTATGTAGTTCCCAATTCATCTTTATCCAAGATTACCCAAACAGAACTGCGCGCCTATCTCGAGCGGAAGTTACCAGTTTATATGGTGCCGTCTGCCTTTGTGCTGGTTGATTCTTTACCTCTAACCCCGAATGGCAAAATAGATCGGCTTGCTCTACGAAGTCGCGAAGTTATACATCCAGAACTAGAAGCAGCTTATGTCAACCCTCAAACCGAGATAGAGGAAATCATTGCTACTGTTTGGCAACAGGTACTTCTCTTAGAAGATGTTGGCATTCACGACAATTTCTTTGAACTGGGTGGACATTCTTTACTTATGGCTCAGGTTCACAGTAAATTGTCAAGCATATTAGAATTTTCAAATATATTAGGGCAACAACTACTATCAATTGTTGAACTGTATCAATACCCAACAATACACTTGTTAGCTGACTACTTAACCCACAAGCAAAATCCCCAATTAAATTCCTCCAAAAATCATGAAAGATTACAAATGGGTCGCTCAAGGAAAGCTGCTCTAGAGCAACAGCGAGAACGAAGACAAAAATCAAAACTGGGATAGGTGAATTCAGTCCTAATAGCTTTCGCGCAGCGTGTCACGCCACTGCGGTCTTGGGACTCAGCGTGTCGTCAGCCATAGAAGTATGCTCCATTGCATAACCCAAAGGTTGTTAAGAAATAAATTTAATTTAAGGACGAGCAGATGAAGGAATTGAATTCACTTGATTTAGTCGATCAGTCAGCGATCGCCATTGTTGGGATGGCAGGTCGCTTTCCAGGGGCGAACAATCTCGATGAATTTTGGCATAATCTAAAAAATGGAGTGGAATCTATTTCCCAATTCTCTGATGAGGAACTTCTAGATGAAGGAATAAACCCGGCGTTGTTGAGCCAATCAAATTACGTTAAAGCTAACCCCTTTTTGTCAGATGTCGATCTGTTTGATGCTCGCTTCTTTGGCTTCAATGACCAGGAAGCTGCCATAACAGATCCGCAACACCGGATTTTCCTAGAATGTGCTTGGGAAGCTATTGAAAGCGCTGGCTACGATCTAGAAACTTACGAGGGTTTGATTGGTGTTTATGCCGGTTCGTGCATGAGCACCTATATGCTCAACAACCTCTATTCAAATCCTGACCTAAAAGACTCATTTGAGAGTTTCCAATCATTGAGCAGTTTCCAAATGAGGATTGGAAACGATAAAGATTCTTTGCCAACGCGGGTTTCTTACAAACTGAATCTCCGTGGACCTTCTGTCAATGTTCAAACCGCCTGTTCGACTTCTTTAGTAGCTGTTCACTTGGCTTGCCAAAGCTTATTGCAAGGCGAATGCGACATGGTTCTAGCTGGTGGGGTTACAATCCGGTTTCCTCAAAAAGCAGGTTATCTCTATCAACAAGGAATGATTTTTTCTCCCGATGGGCATTGTCGCGCTTTTGATGCCAAAGCCCAGGGAACTATATATGGCGATGGTGTAGGAGTTGTGGTCTTGAAACGGCTCACAGACGCGATCGCCTCGGGTGACTGCATACATGCAGTTATCAAAGGAACAGCTATCAATAACGACGGTTCCAAGAAAGTTGGCTACACAGCTCCTTCTGTTGATGGTCAAGCAGCAGTGATTTCTGAAGCTCAAAACTTAGCTGAGATTGACCCCGAAACCATTAATTATATAGAAACTCACGGCACTGGAACACCGATTGGTGACCCAATTGAAATTACAGGTTTAACAAAAGCTTTTCGTACCAGTACCCAGAAAAAGGGTTTTTGTGCAATTGGTTCAGTCAAAACAAATGTTGGACATCTAGTTTGGGCATCTGGTGTAGCAGGGCTGATTAAGACTGTCCTAGCGCTTAAACATAAATTAATTCCGCCCAGCTTGCATTTTGAACAATCATCACCGAATATTGACTTTGCTAATAGTCCTTTTTATGTTAATACTAAGCTGTCGGAATGGAAAACTAACGGGACTCCCCGACGTGCTGGAGTTAGCTCCTTTGGCGTTGGTGGCACTAATGCCCATGTAATTCTGGAAGAAGCACCTGCGGAAAATGACGAGCAAAAGGCTACTGACGAAATTAACTCTTCTTTCCAGCGTCCGTTACATCTTCTAACTCTATCGGCAAAGACCCAAAAGGCGCTGCAAGAATTAGCACAACGCTATCAAGAGTTTTTAGGTAAAAATCCGATGATAGCCCTAACAAATGTTTGCTTTACTGCTAATACCGGGCGCACCCATTTTAACTACCGCTTATCAGTAGTGTCTGAATCGATCGCACATTTGCAAGAGCAACTTGGTGCTTTTGCGGTTGGGGAAGAAACAGTTGGACTGGCAAGCAAACAAGTAAGTAATCAGAAGTCTGCAAAAATAGCGTTTTTATTCACGGGTCAGGGTTCCCAGTATCTCAACATGGGACGACAACTATACGAGACTCAGCCTACCTTCCGCAACAGTCTTGATCGCTGTAATGAAATTCTGCGTTCTTACCTGGAGAAACCCCTGCTTGAGGTCTTATATCCAGAACCTGGAGAAACTTCACCCATCAACGAAACAGCATATACCCAACCCGCTTTATTTGCCTTGGAATATGCTCTCTTCCAATTGTGGAAGTCCTGGGGGATAGAGCCTGATGTCGTTATGGGTCATAGTGTTGGCGAATATGTAGCTGCTGTCAGTGCAGGGGTATTCAGTCTCGAAGATGGTCTGAAGCTAATTGCGGCTCGCGGATGCTTAATGCAGGCTCTACCGCCTGATGGCAAGATGGTATCACTGTTGGCTTCCAAAGCGCAGGTGCAAGCGGCAATTCAACTCTACACAGATGAAGTTGCGATCGCTGCTGTCAACGGTCAAGAGAGCATTGTCATCTCCGGTAGAAGCCAAGCCATAGAAAAGGTCTGTGCCACCTTAGAAGCTCAAGGGGTGAAGACCAAAGCCTTAGAAGTTTCCCATGCGTTCCATTCCCCTTTAATGGAACCAATGCTAGCGGAATTTGCACAAGTCGCCAAAACGATCGCGTACTCAGAACCCCAAATCAAGTTAATCTCTAATGTCACGGGAGAATTTGCCACCTCGGAAATAGCAACCCCCGAATATTGGTGCCGTCACATCCAGCAACCCGTAAAATTTGCAGCGAGTATGGAAACACTTCATCAACAAGGTTTTGAAGTGTTTGTGGAAATAGGACCGAAGCCAATCTTGTTGGGAATGGGTCGCCAGTGCATACCAGAAGTCGGGGGAGTTTGGCTTCCTAGTTTACGTCAAGGACAGCAGGACTGGGAGCAAATACTCCACAGTTTGGGCGAATTATATGTGCGCGGCGTAAAGGTAGATTGGTCGGGTTTTGACAAGGATTATTACCGCCGCAAGGTAGTATTGCCAACTTATCCCTGGCAGCGACAGCGTTATTGGATTGAACCGACTGCAAATAATGCGATCGCGCCTTCCCCATCTTCCTTGCCCAACCGATATCATCCTCTGCTCGGTCAACGGCTGCGATTACCATTTTCTCAAGAAATTCGCTTTGAATCTCAATTTAGCCTGGACTCACTTTCATATCTAAATGACCACAAGATATATGGAACAGTAGTCGTTGCTGCGGCCTCCCATATTTCAATGGTTTTATCGGCAGTTAAGGAAGCTTTTGGCACCCAATCCGGCGAAATACAGGAGTTGTATATACCACAACCTCTGATCCTATTAGAGCAAAGTCATCGGCTCGTGCAATTGGTTCTAACGCCTCAAGCTGAAGAAACTTCTTTCCAGGTAGTGAGCCTCAAAGCAGGGGAAGAACAAAACGATAATGATACTAATTCCTGGATGTTACACGCAACTGGAAAAGTTCGGGTCGCTGAAGAAATGTCAATTACAGCACCGAGTTGGCAAGAAATTAAAGAGCGATGCGATCGAGAGATGTCTGGACAAGAATTTTACGCAGCTTTTGCGAGGATTGGATTCAACATTGAAGCTTCGTTTCAATGGATGGAGACGATCTGGCGCAAAGGGGGAGAAGCTGTAGTAAAAATGCACATTCCTGATTTACCAGAGGACGCTTTAAGTGCTTATCAGCTTCATCCAGGTTTGATTGATTCTTGTTTTCAATCGTCAGCTGTATGCTGGTTTGAGGAAAAAACCAGTACTGATGCTATTTATGTTCCTTTTCAAATAGCGGGCTTTAAGTTCTACAAACGTCCCAGTAATTTTAGTCAGCTTTGGTGTCATGCTCAAAAGCGGGAAAAAGACAGAGCGAATCCTCAAAGCTTGGTTGCAGATGTCACTCTGTTCGATGAGAACGGACTGATAATCGCAGAAGTAATTGGATACGAGTGTCGCAAAGCAAGTCGTGCTGTATTGTTACGCAGTCTCCAAAACAAGAATTTAGAGGACTGGTTGTACGAGTTTGCTTGGCAACCCCAGCCGAGCGATCGCCCTTCAGAGCCGCTACCGACGGAGGTACCGGGCAGTTGGCTGATTTTTGCCGACGCAGCCGGGATTGGGCTGAAGCTCGCCGAACGGCTGGCAGAACGGGGCGCGTCCTGTGTCCTGGTCTCTGTCGGACTCGCTTACGAGCAGGTTTCGAGAGAGCATTATCGCCTCAATCCTTCCAATCCAAACGACTTCCAGCGCTTGCTAGAGGATATCGTCGGCGACAGTCAACCTCCTTATCGTGGGGTCGTTCACCTGTGGAGTCTGGAAGAGACACAGGTAGACTCCCTGGCAGCTTTACAAAATGCTCAAGTTTTGGGTTGTGGCAGCGTGTTACCTCTCGTGCAAGCGATAATCCAAGCTGGGTGGTCTGCTCTTCCCCATTTGTGGCTAGTAACTCAAGGAGCTCAGGCTGTAGAACCAGTGCTAGGTTCCCTGCAATTACAGCAAGCTCCAGTTTGGGGATTAGGTCGCGTAATCGCTATGGAGCATCCAGAACTGCACTGCACGTGTCTTGACTTACCGCCATTAGCACAGGAAAGCGACATCCAACTCCTGTTAGAAGAACTGTGGTTCCCGGATTCGGAAAACCAGATTGCTTATTGTCAAGGAGTCCGTCACGTTGCTAGGTTAGTGCGACGTACTTCTGCTATCGAGAAGAGTGCTGATTCAAAGCAGTTTTCTCTTCAAGCAAATAGCAGCTATTTGATTACTGGTGGTTTGGGTGCGCTGGGACTGAAAGTGGCTCAGTGGATGGTAGATCGAGGAGCGCGGTACTTAGTTTTAATGAGTCGTGGTGGGGTAAGTGCGATCGCACAAGAAGCGATCGCTCAACTAGAACAAGCTGGAACTCAAGTTAATGTTGTCAAGGGCGATGTTGCTAATCCTTCAGATGTAGCTCGGATACTGGCGGAAATTCAAGCAAGCGGGATACCGCTGCGCGGGATAGTTCATGCTGCCGGAGTTCTGGATGACGGGGTGTTGTTGCAGCAAAACTGGGAGCGTTTTACTCAGGTAATGTCTCCCAAGGTGGAAGGAGCATGGAATCTGCATACCTTGACTCAGAACTTGCCCCTAGACTTCTTCGTCTGTTTTTCCTCAGTCTCTGCATTGCTGGGCACACAAGGTCAAGGAAACTATGCCGCAGCCAATGCGTTCATGGATGCCCTAATCCATTATCGTCGGGGGTTGGGACTGCCTGGATTAAGCATCAATTGGGGTTCTTGGGCAGATGCAGGAATGGCAGCCAACTTGGCGAGTCGTGACCAAATTCGCAGAGCGGCTCGCGGAGCGGGCATGATTCCCCCCGAACTAGGATTGCAGGCGTTGGGAGAGTTGCTGGAACAAAATGCTGTACAAGTTGGCGTGTTTTCGTATGATTGGGCGAAATTTCTCCAGCAATTCCCAAATCATGCTTACCCAGCTTTATTCTCGGATTTAGCTCGCCAAGAGGTGCAGCAGCTAGAGAAAAGCAAGCAACTGCGAGTTAAACAACTTGAATTTTTGCGTCAAGTACAACAGACAAGTCCAGAAAAACGCCTGGAACTTTTAATTGCTCATGTTCAAGAGCAAGTTGCCAAAGTTTTAGGGTTGAGTTCATGTCAACAAATCGCGATCGGATCATCGTTAAATGAGTTGGGTCTGGACTCTTTGACCCTCATAGAGCTAAGAAATTTGTTGGAGAGCAGCTTGAGTGTTGTGTTGCCGCCCAGGAAGCTGCTTCAAAATCCCAACATCATTGAACTGGCAGAAGAGCTAGCCCAGCAATTAACACCAAAAGGTTCATCAGAATCAATTAAACACTCAGTTGCAGTTAAACAGCCTGCAACTGACTGGATAGCTTACCGTAAGTCAAAGCCAGATGCTCGTTTGCGTCTGTTTTGCTTCCATTACTTAGGAGGAGCAGCTTCCGTATTTAGCGAATGGTCAGACTACCTACCACCAGATATTGAAGTTTGCCCGATTCAGCTACCAGGGCGGGAAAATCGCCTTAGCGAACAGCCCTTCACTCAGTTTGCGCCACTTGTGCAAACATTGACACAGGTTCTTATTCCCCATCTCGACAAACCATTTGCTTTCTACGGTCACAGCATGGGAAATTTGATTGGTTTTGAAGTTGCCCATCTACTTCGCCAACAGTATAGTTGTAGCCCAATCCACTTGCTAGTTGGTGGACTTTTCGCTCCTCAAGCTGTTGCTGCTCACTGGCCCAAGGATATGTCTTTTTCTGAAGAACGAATCCTGAAATCGGTAGAAATACCTCGCTTTGTTCAGGAAGATCAACAGTTCATGGAGCATTTTATGTCTATTTGCAAATTAGACTATCAACTTGTGCAGAGTTATATCTACTCAAATAAAGAGCCATTGGACTGTCCAATTTCCGCTTGGGGTGGTGAACAAGATTCTTTGGTTAGTCAGGACGATATCTCAGGTTGGCATCAGCATACCAAGAACACATTCAAACTGCATATGATACCAGGCAAACACTTGTTTCTAACAACCAATCGAAAACTGCTTTTGCAAGCCATATCCCAAGAACTAAGCTCGACTTTATCCAATTAAACAGCGTAAACAGCAATATCCCGCAAATGTTCAAATAAGAAGAACACATAAATAGTGAGCGGCTAAACAACTATGTCCGCCTAGTGAGTCCCAAAATTATAGGAGGGGTGAATTCGGCAGCAGTAGCAGAACTAGAACTAATAAATGAGAAGATAAAAACATTCCTATCTAAGGATAAATGGCAATCTCCATATGTGGTGATTTGTAGCGATCATCAAGCACGACACGGTGAGGTTGTCACTCAATATTTCGAGCATGTGTTCAACGAATTTCAGGGCGAAGCAGCGGAACGAGAAGATCGGATAGTCTATGCTGAGTCGATTTTTGACGACGAACCAAAAGCACTTAGATTACTGGCAGCCCACATCCTAGATCAGAAACTTGGTTCGGCTTTCTTCAGCGATTCAAGGCGAGTGCAAAGAGATGTTATGATCGATTCCGCCAGCTTCTGGCTGTGGGAACATACAATGGACATTCCTAAATTGCCATAATCAGGAGAGCATTAAGTTATTTTATAATGCTCTTCTGACAGCTAGATGTCAAAATTTCTGAGAGGGTGTTTAAGCTTATTTCTGTCTTTGCTGTTGGGGAGGTTTTAGAGAGGTCTATTCATAAGAACCGTAAAGCCAATTCCCAGCAGCATTCAAATCATCACTGAGATGAAACTCTTTGGAAGCTTGGAGATATTCATCGCGTGAAATATGTCCATCAGCGTTGCTATCTAAATGGGCAAAAGCTGTTTCAGCATCTTTTTCAGTTAGACCAACAGCTACACAAAATTCTTGATATTCTATCAGGCTGATTTTACCATCATTACTGGCATCCAAAATGTCGAATATCACATTAGCTTTGTTCTTGTGAGCATCCTGAAGTGCGGCTGAATTAGAGAAATTACTAATCGAATTATCTGCCACCTTCAGATATTCTTCTAAGCTAACTTGACCATCACCATTAATATCAGCAGGCTGCCAAAAATTCGTCCAAATTGCTGAATATTTAGCTTTTAATTCGATAAATTCTGATGAGTCTGGTTCCCAATTACGCAGTTTAGCAAGATTGCTGGCAGAATGTTCTAAATCAGCTAGTTCTACAAATCCACTTCTATTTAAATCGTATATATGGAAATTTTTAGTATGTTTTTTTTGCAATAGTTGACTTAACATTTATGGGTCTCCAGGGATTTATACATAACATATCAAACTTTATCAGGTTTGAAAAATAAAGCCACTTCTTTTTAAAGCAACCCGACTTTTACTACCTTTTCAATTAATTGGATTTGAGGTTATAGATAGCGTTTGAAGCATTTGTGTTATGGGGATGCTGACTTATATATCTGTAATTCGGGGTTGCGCCTCTTGGAACCAACTTGTAGCTCCTAGTACCGCAAGGCGGAAGTCAAAAGTAATATTCAGTAAGGTTTTTAGCGATTGAGAATGGTTAGTTTATTTACACCAACCTGTACTAGTTGGGTAATTATTGACCAATTTAGTATATTGACAAAAGTGATTAATTGTGTAACTTGCAGTTCGCAGCAATATAACTATACACAAACATACCAACTTTATCTATTTCTCGTTGAGCTAAAAAACGGAAGAATACTCTTCAGATAGTTTGGTTTTTTCCCGCCAACTTACTTATGTGCATACTACAGAAAATAGAATAACTATATGAATGTTGACGAAGTTCTCGATACTGTAGAACAAGGTCTGCTCTCAAGGCAATTAAGTTCCCTTGAGCGTTTCATCCTGTGTAACTCATGGCTTGGACGCGCTTATAGCGAGATTGCACCCGATTGTGCCTATAGTATCGCTCACATCAAGGATATTGGCGCTCAGTTATGGCAGACTCTTTCAAAAGCATTAGGGGAGAGAGTGACGAAAAAAAATCTGTTTTTAGTCCTCAAGCAATACCTACTCTCCCGCAGAGATGAAACAGTCGCTAGTGACCCATTATCAGTGGACTTAGAGTTAGTAGAAGTAATTAACCCACCACTAACGCCTAGCAGTAATCAGTTAACAGTTACCACTGAATTTTGTAGAGTTAAAGATATGATTGAAATTGCACAATTCAGAACTGAGCAGGCAAAGATTTACTGGCAAGCTCTAAATCAGCTAAATCTTAATTTTATTTGCCAAAATCAACCATTTCAGTATGGCTTTCCGCTCATCATTTCTGCGGAAATTGCTGACCAACTGTACCAAGCCTCCCAGGAAATTGAAGATTACATACTAGCCTTGGCAACTGATACTGATGCCCTTAACGAGCGGATAACAGAAAGATTTAATAGCGTTGTGGGACAACCTCTGCACCTAAAGACTATCAACTCCCAATTAGTTAGACATCTTCAATCAGGCTTAGGAATTCCTATAGCGTATGATGTACTCGTAACCGACAATTGCCAGAATAGCTTAAGTATAAAAGCTACTGAGGTGCAAGGTGGGATTACTTATCTAGGTTGGATAGGTCTAATTTTACAGGCGGCAAGAACAGCACTAGGGGAGCATCCAGAAGAGTTATTGGATAAACTTTTTGAGCCAGAAAAAGGCTTAGAAGCTATTAAGCAGCTAGCTCAAACAACTGAGATTTTTACCGTTGATGTTGATCCGGTCAGACAGGCTAGCAGAATAGATCTACAAGCCATGTCAGAGTTAGTATCCGGTTCTGGTTCTAATCTAGTGTCAATTTACGAGATTTACCGTCAGGGAAGCAATTGGCTAGCTGACATCCACGATAGTACAGGTAAGTTATTAAAGACTGTAAAAATCGTTAATATCATTTGTCGGCTGGTACCTGACGAGATTAGAGAGGTTCTAAGTACGCTACAAAACCAACCTGACAGAAGACAAGAACTTGTAGATTTCTTTTCAGACTCACGCTTAAATTGGATCTGGCATCCGGCTTGGCAGAACATTTTTGATAAACGAGATTTAGGAGTCCTTAAAAATTTGCCAACGGCTCGTCAGCATTATGTTGAAACTATTCAACAAGGTGACGTTCCCCCTGGAGTATATTTTCAAAAATCAGTTGATGGTCATGGGGGTGCAAATCAGTCAATAATCAAGGTGCAAGACAAGTACTCTGTACCAGTAGGCTTCATCCTACAGCCCTATCTGGTCAAAAAGCGTTTTGAATATATTGTTTCTGAACAGGGATTGAATTTTGACTATTCTGTTGAATTGCGAATCACGCGTCATTTATCATTAGGTACTGCCCGAAATCAGAGCGGAGCTTACTTCATGGCAAGGATTGCTCCTTATGAAGTAGAGGTTGAGAGTGTAAAAAACAGTGTAAAGGAAATTCAAAAGGCTGTGTCTTACATTCTTGACCAGTACAAACAAAGCTCCAGAAACATACACCATTGGCAGTTGCCTTTCGGTTTTAGTCCGGCTCTAATTCAACCCTAATTGAGTCTCATTTATAAAACAATACTTGATGTTAATTGAGATGGTGTGAACGTTACCCCTTATCGTTAACTTTAGGAAAGTCAGAAAAATAATTGTGGAAGTACTCTCGATATAGCTCACAGCTAACAGTCGCTTGATTATCGATAAGATGCACTAATCCTAAACTTTTTAACTTAAACGCCACCTCAATCTCTAACTGCATTGGAGCCGTTAAAACCTTTCTAAAAGCATCAGCTAATTTAGGATGCTGTTGCAGGTTCCACAACTGATACTGAAGATGTTGTTTATAAATTCCAGTATCCCTCGTAGCATCTTGTAGCAACGTTTGCATAGGAATTTTCAAGCGAGCAGTTTGATACAATGCCAGTCGAATTAAATATGGAAAGCCCTCAGTGAGCCTCATTAACTGCTCAAGTTCAGACTTTGTGAGTTGAAGTTCGTGACGTTGGGCTAAATCCTGCACCTGTTCTAGGCTAAAGGTTGGCAGTGCGATCGCCAATCCCACATTAAAGGGAGAGCGATGGGTGGGTAAAGGAATGTAAACTTCAACTGCATGAGCTATCACAATTCGCAACTTCTGCCAAACTGAACTGTCTTTTGTCTCCTCATACCAGGAACGCAACAGGACAAAAAAATCACTAGCGAGTTCTGGGTACTCAAATAATTGGTCTACACCATCTATTGCTAAAATGATAGGATTAGAGAGTTCCTTGAGGATATAGCCCTGAAAATAAATCGTGCTATTAATCAAAGCTCCCATATCCTCGTCCCAGTACTGATTTAATCTAGATTCAAAATCCAACTGGCGAGTGACATTTGTACAAAACCAGCGCAAAAAGCGATCGCTCGAAGCAAACACCTGTGTTCCGGCCTGATGTAAGCTAAGTCTTACTGTGTGGTAATTCTGACTGCTCCCATAGTCCAGAATTCTTGCAAGTAGGGAAGTCTTCCCCATCTTTCGAGGTGCAGAGATGCGAATTAACGTATGGGGTTGGAGAATTTCTTGATAACAGGTTTGTTCAATTGGCGATAGCGTTCGCGTAAGCGTCCGCTCTGCGGAAGCGCTGCTGCAAGCAGATCGCTCAACATATAGACGGGAAGCGAGGGAAACCTGTCCTTCTGGAGATTCTAGAACATAGCATGAACTAGTCAAGCCCGTCGTAGATATTGCTGTTATTGTCTCCGTTGGCTGAGGATGATTATGATTGATGAACTTTTGTTCTAGCAGTGTTAGGAAATTCGTCTTATTAACTTTTTCACCGAGCGTCTGTGAAAGCAAAGACCATAGTCTAGGCGCAACCGTAAACTTAATATAGCTTTCAGAGTACTTATTTTCTTGGGCAAGTTTAGAGTAAGTTTTTTTGTTTTCCAGCAGAGATTCTCGCAGGATTACCTTGTGAATATAGCTAAGAGAAAACCCTGTTTCTGTAGCCACTAACTGGAGGGCAAATTCAACAAGTTCTTCAATGTTTTTCATTCAAATAGCAACTTGCTAGAGTGTGATATTCAAGGCTCCATTGACTAAAAGCCACTGCTTCTGTTGGCAAGTTAACCCTTGAGCGTCTGTAAAGCAGGCTCCTTTGACGCGGGAACCAGAAAAATCAGCACCCATTAGCTGAGTATCTTTAAAGTTAGTATGTCTGAGATCGGTCTTAACCAGATTAGTATCTTGCAAGACTGCTCCCTCGAGATCGGCTCGAAATAGAGAGGCTCGTTTTAGAGTTGCACGGCTAAAGTCAGCGCCGACTAAGTTGGCTAACTCTAGAGCAACTCGGTAGAGGTTTGCTTCTGTTAAATCGGCATATCTCAAATCAGCTTCAACCAAATCAGCCTCCGTCAAATCAGATCCCCTTAGAATTGTCTCATTAAGCTGGCTCTTTTCGAGATCAACTCGCTGCAACGAGGCTTGGCTTAAGATGGCACCTTCCCAATTTGTCTGACGCAGATTGGCTTCATCGAGATTGGCTCCCGTCAAATCCGCCCCTTTAAAGCTGGTTTTGAATAAATTGGCTCGACTAAGGGATGCTTGAACTAAACAAGCACTTTCTAAAGACGCTTCAGTCAAATCAGCACCCTTTAAACAGGCAGAAGTTAAATTTGCATAATTGAGGAGAGCATTACTCAAGTTGGCATTAACTAATGTGGCTGACTTTAAATCTGCCCAAAAAAGGCTGCTGTAGAGCAAGCTTGCTTGAGTTAAGTTTGCGTGTCTTAAGTTGGCTCGATTCAAATCTGCCCAAATCAAATTGCTACTGCTTAAGTTCGTATAGCTAAAGTCAGCACTATTGAGGTTGGCATGACTAAAATCAATTCCATTTAAATCAGCACCCTTCAAATCAACTCGACTAAGATTAAGATTTTGAAAATTTCGTTCCTGCTCGGCATAGTTCTTAATAATGTCACTAGCATTAATGATGTTCATAAACATTAACGAGGCATTGCTGGGGTTAACGATTGTTTTTGAACAAACTTGGTTGTAATTCTCTGTACTCACACTTTTGCCATTCTACCGATACTCCATTTTCGCTTATTTCCAACAGTGATGCTGTACTTGAGATATTCATAATTTTTCAAGCAACCTGATTTAGTTTAGCGATCGCTCTGTCTACCATTCACCAACTTTATGTTATTCATAAAAAATACAAATATTGAGATTGAATTGGAAGCCGACTATACATCATTATAATTCACGTCTGATGTGAATTCTGAAAATCAACACAATAACAAAGATTTCGCACTTTGTAGAGACCGTGAATTTACGGTTTCTACACCTAAAATATAGGGTTTCAGTCTCTAATTCACATTAAGCGTAATTTATTACTGCAAGTTAGGAATACGAAAAATACAAAAATTGAAAGTAATGAAGCTAAATAAAATCATTGCGGTAGTTCCGACTGATATCAGAAGTAAAAATTGGAAAGTTGATTCAAAAAGTTACATAAGTTGCTGGTATTTAATTCTAAATATCGAATATTCGTGCTTGATTTTTTAGGTGGTGATTTGCCTGGAGTGCAAAGAAATGTTGCTTAATAATCTGAATTCATCAGATTCTTAGGCAATAGCTCTCATCCGCGAGGTGAATTTTTAAGTACCAGCTAGCTTACTCGTAGTAACCAAAGAACAAGTTACCAGGCGCTTGTGGGTTGTCACTCAAGTAGAAATCAGCAACTAGATTCAGGTGGTCATTTTTCATGATCTTGCCATCCCCATCAAAATCAAGCTTGTAAAAAATTTCAGCAGCTAAACTAGCATTACCAATTCCGTGAATTTTGTACAAGACTTGGTATTCTTCAAGATTTATTGAACCATCCTTATTTATATCCTGAATGTCGTGAAACATACTTGCTATTTTCAGCCAGAGAAAGTCACTTTTGGGATCGTTCACTAATTTGTCTTGATAGGAAAGCCATTCATCTAAACTCACTTTATTGTCTGCGTTTGTGTCTGCCTCTTTTGCAAGACCCTCCCAGCGCTTACCATAGGTTGAGGAAATATATTGATAGATTTCTGAATCCTTTGCTATGTTGTAACTTTCTGCATATTCATTGACAATTTTATCAAAGTCAGATTTTTCCAAAACACCATTTTTGTCAGCGTCAAATACATGAAAATAATAGGTTAGTTTTTTCTTCTGAAGTTCACTTAACATAGGTTAATTAGTATGGCTATGACTAAACGAATAATAAGCTGTATTGGTGATTTTTTATCTTAACCTATGCTAGCTTCCTACTTTTCCTACTTTTCCTACTTTAAAGTGAGAAATAATTTATTTACAAATAACTTGTGATACCGCTTGACTTCAATACATTAATCTGAATAAATAGATAAAACAAAGAAATACAAATACAAAGTTTAAAAATCTAGAAATAGTAGATTTATTGGTTTAGACGTAAGCAACAAGTTAAATATTCACCATCAAGATTAATCAAAAAGATGTTAAATCGCCAAAATCGCTTGCGTAAGTTCCGTAATGGCTCCCTAATTAATCTAAAACTGAGTGACTGGACAATTAAATCGAAGCTGCAAGCGTTGTTCTTAGGAGTTAGCCTTGGTTCTGTAGTGGTAGTTAGTGGGATTGGTTGGTATCAAACACAAGCTACCCTCAGAAGCAAAATCGCCGAGCAACTTTCCGGTATACGTACAACCAAAGCCGAACAGTTTGAGTCGTACTTTGAAAATTTGAATAACCAAGTGGGGATGCTGGCGACAGATAGCAATATCGTCAAAGCGATGGTGGATTTGAATGGGGGTTTCCGCAATCTGGATCGCAACTTTATTCCCCCCGAATGGGATACAGCGATGGAAGCTTACTACACCGAACAATTTTTTCCTCGCTTGAAAAAGAATATATCCCCTGAAGGAGTGATTCCCAGTGTCTATCAGCCCCTTGGACAAGCCGCTCGCTATCTTCAGTATTACTACCTTGCATCTAATCCCAATCCAGTCGGCAAAAAAAACCAGCTCCTTGATGCTGGTGATGGCAGCGCTTACACCAAAGCTCATGCCAAATATCAAAAATTCTTTGCAGAAATTATCGAAAAATTCGGTTATTACGATTTATTTTTAATCAATCATAAAACAGGGGATATCGTCTATTCCTATTTTAAAGAGACAGATTTTGCTACTAATCCACTACAAAGTTATGACTCCCAAAATGCACTAAAGGCTTTAGTGCGAGCAGTCCAGGCAAATCCTCAACAAGGTAGCATTCAGGTTGTTGATTTCAAACCTTACCGTGCCTCTTATAATGCTCCAGCTGCTTTCTTGGCAACGCCTATTTATAGCGGTTCTAACATGATTGGAATCTTGGCAGTGCAAATTCCTATTGCAAAGATCGACCAAGCTATTAGCCGAAATAATAATTGGCAAAACAGTGGTTTGCAGAAAACAGGGGAAGCTTATTTAGTCGGACCCGATTCCCTAATGCGTTCGACATCCCGTTTTTGGGTTGAAGACCCCAAAAAATATCAAAATGTTGTTCGTTATACGGGGACTGACAACAGAACTCTCGAACTGATGGAGAACTTCAACACTACCATTAGCTTACAGAAAATCAATAGTCCAGCCGCCAAAGCCGCCTTAGAAGGGCAACAAGGCATGATGGTAGACCGCAACTATCGAGGGGCAGAGGTATTGAGTTCTTACACTCCTTTGAAGTTGAACGGGTTAAATTGGGCGATCATAGCAGAGATGGAGGTGGGGGAAGCTTATCGTCCGCTTTACATGTTACAGGTAATTTTGCTGATTGCGGCGGCTCTTTTCCTGCTAGGAACAGCATTTTTAGCGGCAATTGCGGCAAGGATTTTCACCTCTCCCCTGCGTCGTTTGACTGATAGCGCCCGGAAACTTGTTGCTGGGGAACTGGACACAGAAGTTGATGTCAAATCCCAAGACGAGTTCGGGGAATTGGCAACAGAGTTCCAAGAGGTGGCGAATAAATTACGCCAAACTGAGGAAGAGCTGGAAACCAGGAAGCAGGAGAACGATGTTCTGTTGCAGAATATTCTACCCAGAGCGATCGCCGAACGCAGGAAGCAAGGAGAGCTATCCATTGCTGACAACTTCAAGCAAGTAACCATCCTCAATGCTCATCTGGCTGGTATTGCTGAGTTGAACAAACGCCTTTCACCGCAAGAAATGACAAAATTGCTCACCGAGCTATTTGATGAATTTGACGACTCGGCAGAACGCTACGGGTTGGAGAAACAGAACTCCTTGAGTACAAGCTATGTAGCGGTGTGTGGACTCACTGAAGTGAGATTTGACCACAGCCAGCGAACTGTTGATTTTGCCCTAGCCATGTTAGACATAATCCAGCGTCTGAATGTTAATCATCATTCTGCCTTGGCTTTACGCATTAGCATTCATGCAGGTCCTGTGACCACCGGGGTAGTAGGAACACAGCGATTTGGGTACAGCATTTGGGGAGAAACAGCGTATATAGCAAGCAGTCTCCAGAGCCAAGCTGACTTGAACTATATTTTGCTGACTGGGAGTGTCTATGAAAGGACGGCAGATAGCTACACATTCATCCAAAACCCGGCAGTGAAAATTCAAGGACTAGGAGAAGTCGAAACCTGGACGCTGATAACCACCAGGAAGTTAGTTCTAAGTCAGGTGGAGTTGGTTCAGTCATCCTTTGCCAAAGTGAAGCCCATTTCTGAGAAGGCCGCCGAACTGTTCTATCAACGACTGTTTGAATTACAACCAACATTTCGTTCTCTATTTAAAGGGGATATGAAACAGCAGGAACGCAAGTTAATGGCTACGCTTGCACTTGCAGTGGAAGGTTTGCGTCAACCAGATCAGATTATCGGTCCAGTACAGAAGTTGGGTCGCGACCATGCGGGCTATGGGGTCAAGGATGAATACTACGATATTGTAGGTCAAGCTTTGCTATGGACGTTGGCGCAAGGACTGGGTGAAGAGTTTACTACGCCAGTCCGAAAAGCATGGGAAGAAGCTTACATATTTCTGAGCGAAATTATGAAAGAAGCAGCAGCGGAACCTGAGTTGGAAAAAATAGGTGTTTAACAATTCAAAATTCAAAATTCAAAATGACGCTCACAGACTCACTCTAAGCGAAGCTATGCCGTTGGCGCAGCCTCTCGTAGAGAAGGCTTTACGCTGCGCTAACAAAATTCAAAATTAAAGGTAATTGGAGTTGGGGATTTAAACCATTACATATTGCACTATTTTCCGTGTAGACCTTCATTAGCCATTAGTCATTTGTGTTTACTAAGGACAAATGACAAAAGACAACCTCACCAGTTGATGTGCAATCTTATTTGCGTAACAGCTTACTCACTGTTTATTGTTCGTAAACAAACAATCATGGATAAATCATTTCTGGGATGGCTATTACTTTTGGGACTGGGATTCCCATTGTTGGGTATATTGCTTGGTGAAGCCGCCTCAAGATTGGAACGCAAGCAACACCCCTTAGCAGTCGCTCTGCGTCAGATGCGCGAATATGTGTTACCGCCCTTAGCTGTAATCTTGGTCATGCGACAGCTTTTAAGCGTCGCTGGCAAAGATTCCTGGGCACGTTTTGTGGAAACGTTAACTTGGGTTGCCGTTATTGTGGCGGGACTTTCTTTAATCAACGCCCTGTTGACTACAAAAAAGCAACCGATCAAATGGCAAATTCATGTACCTAGCCTGTTCTTTCAGGTAGCTAGGGGTGTGGTAATCTTCGCCATTGGTTATCACATTATCAATGGAATTTGGAATATAAATTTGACTGGCTTGGGTTCTGCTGTGGGGATAGCTTCAGCAGTAATTGCCCTAGCGCTGCAAGATACCCTCAGCAACTTGGTATCAGGATTGTTGCTGCTATTTGCCAAACCATTCAGAACGGGTGACTGGATTGAGTTCGACGGAAAGCAGGGGCGGGTACTCGAGCAAAATTGGTGGTCGGTTACTATTGCAGCTCCTGGCAGAAAATTCAACGTTCCCAATGGGGTATTGTCGAAGGCAAGCATTATCAATTACGGTCAGGGAGCAATGTGGAAAAGTATTTCTGCCAGCTTTTCTTATGACGACTCTCCTAATGAAGTGATTCCAGCACTAAATAGCTTGGTGGAGGGCATAGATGCGATCGAAGACGAAGGTTTGGCTCAGGTTAGTTCCTATGGAGACTCCTGTATCACCTATGACCTTTACTATAAATTACTGCCTGAAAATAATTTTGGCGTTTCTGCGACACTCAAAAGCCGACTTTACTATCTAACTAAACGTTATGGTTTTACCATGCCTTATCCGATTTCAGTGCAGTACGAAGTCGATGCGAAACTTGGAATACCAAGCCAGATTCCCCAAGTAGTCGAGAACCGCCAACAGGAATTGATAACTTATTTGCGATCGCTCCCATATTTCCTAACGCTTAATGATAATCAGATTGAAAAACTCGCCGAACGAGCTAGATTTAAAGCCTACGGTAAGGATGAATTAATTATTCAGGAAGGCAAAGAAGACGAGGGACTTTATATTATCTTCAAAGGCACGGGACAGGCTTATCTCAAGGACGCGCAAGGAAACCGCAAGATAGTAGATGAACTAGAACTTAACGAAGTATTTGGTGAAATGGCTATCTTTCCAGGGGAGGTAAGCCCAGTTACAGCGATCGCCAATGAAGATGTTGAGGTTGTAGTGATTCCAACGGACGAGGTTATTGAAATAATCGAGTCTAACAACAAATTTTCCTCGGAGATTCTTCAGTATATCGAAGAACGGAAAAAGATGGTTAGACTTGCCAAAGGAATTAAGGAGGATGTAAATCTGCCAAATAACAAAAATGGTCGCCGAGTGCAAGTGGGAAGATAATATATGTCATTAATCAGGATCGGGATAACTAGAGCAAAAAGTTTTAGAAATTACTTATTTTTGTTCAGCATAGTTTTACTATTAATAGCTTGCGCCGATCAATCAAAAACCTCAAAAGCAAATATTGACAATCAGGCTAGTGGGGAAAAATCTTCAAAAGAAAATTTAGGTATTCAGAAAGTCGAGAGGAAATTAGTTAAATCACTCTCAACCCAAGACTCAGCTCAACAAGGCATTGCGCTTCCGGAGGTAAACCCCCTAGAACTAGAGGGAACAATAACGATATCGGGAACTCAAGTAGTTTTGCCAATTAGTCAGGCTATTGCTCAACGCTTTATCCAAGACGGGTATCCTAGTAAGATTAATCTCGCTGGTATTGATACAGTCGTTGGCTTCAAGCTATTTTGCCAAGAAAAAAAAATAGATATTGTCAATGCAGTTCGCCCGATTACCAGTCAGGAGTCAGCAGCCTGTGCGAAGTCAGGTATTCAGCCAATAGGCTTTCAAATTGCCACCGATGCCGTGACTATTGTAGTTAGTTCTCAGAATAATTTCGTCCCAAATACTCTGACACGCGACGAACTGGCAAAGGTATTTACTGTCCAAAAGTGGTCAGATATCAACCCCAAATGGCCACAAGAGCTGATTAAACATATTATTCCAGAGGGGGCTGGTACTGGGGGAGCAGTTGACTTGTTTGCCCAAGCTATTCTTAAGGGGAATTTTAGCCAACTTACTAGTGCTCCCAATACGATATCTTATGACTTTGTAGAGCAGTTGTACTCAGAAGCTTTAATTAATCCTTACATAGTTGGCTTTTTAGAGTATGGCTCCTATCAAGAAAACCGCGAGAATTTGAGGGCGATCGCTATTGATAAAGTAGACCCTTTCCTGCCAGGATATCCTCTAACTCGCCCTTTGTATATTTATGCAGATGCCAAAGCGATTCGGAAGCGACCGGAATTAGAAGGGTTTATTAACTATTACTTGACATATGTGAGCCAAGAAATTTCTTATCTTGGCTACCTTCCAGTTAAACCAACCGTATTGGATGAGTCAAAAACTAAGTTTTTACAAGTGTTGGGTAATCAAGAGTTATTGAAGTCAGCTAGTAAGAAAAATTAGTTAGTGGGACAATTATTAACATTTAAATCATGAATGCAAACAGAGATTTAGCTGAGGATGATAAGCAAATACAAATTTATGGGAAAAGAGGAAGGTGGGGTCTCCTCTGGGGATAAGGAGCGGGGGAAAGGGGAAAGAAAAAATTTTAACCTTTACCCCAAACCCAATTCCGAGTTAAAAATGCTCAACCGAGCAGTATTGCGTTGTCATGATCTTATGAAAAATGAGAAAACATGACTGAAAGTGAAACAAGAATCAAAACTTGAAGAAGAATTCCGAAGTCAGAATTCAGGAGTCAGAATCAATCAGTCGCGGGTCTTAAACCAGATTATTCATCCGCCAGTCGTACAGAATTCATTCTGAATTCTGACTCCTGACTCCTGAATTCTGTTCGATAACAATTTAGTTGTTCACTAATAAGCAAAAATGGTTAACAAATTTATTGTAAGTCAATACTCTCCAGCTTTATTTGACATCACTCAAGACATCATCGGTTCGTTACCTCTAAAGCTCACAAAACAGTGGTTAGAAAGTGAACAAACTCAAGAAGTCGCATTGCAATTATTAGAACCATATAAAGTTAAGGGTTACAGCGTATCTTCTGATTCTGCTGGATTGACTAAGCTAACCAAGCAAAAAGGCTTGCTGGAAATTTTGGCAATCATTAATCAGCCAAAAGAAATTGTGTACAGTTTTGGTACTGCTATTGGTGGAGAGGGAGTTGGGATTTGGGCTGCTGATAATACCCAAATGTTTTATCCAGCATCAGTTAGTGCTGAAACTCTTGTGTCTACACTGCTATCAATCCAGCGCGAAATTAGTAAACGTTGCCAAATTAAAATAGGTTTCGGTGCAGACTATGGCGAGTTTTACTATATTAACGGAGGCTTATATGGATTAGAAGCTGATGTTATTGAAGAGATTGCCGAAAATGAGACCGAAGGTGGTGAGATAGCTATTAGCCAAGACATTTATGACTTGTTACCATCTAACCACAATTTTACTATCATTAAAAAAAGCGATGCAACAGCACACATTGGTAATCTTTACCGGGTATTAGATGGGACAGGTTTATTAGAAGAACCGCCTTTAAATACGAAATATCCAATTCCTTATTCTGAAACTTTTTATGCTGATTTGGTCGAGTATGAAAATAGATTATCTGACACAGAATTGGGTAGGCAATTAGCAAGTAAGTACTTGCAAAATAAAATAGTTGTGTTAGTTGAACGGGACAATCAAAAGGCTGAGACTTATGAGTCTGCCATGTTCACCAGCCTATCGCTTACTGCTAGCTTGAAAGATATCGGAGCGCAGCTAATTAATCAAAATAATGGTATAGAAATTAAAGTTGTTGGTACTATCGGTATCTATGTTTTTGATGAAGCTACCGCAGCCATAAACTTTGCCAAAATACTTCGTCAAGAGTTAGCAGCACAAGGTATTGCTTCTCGTATTGGCATTGACGTTGGCCCAGTTTTAGTATGTGATTTGGCTGTTGGTGGCAAAGACATAGCGGGGAATCCAGTAAACATTGCTTCTAAAATGGCTCAAGACAAAGGGCAATTTGGAAAGCTATATCTCAGTGCTGGAATGAAAGAATTGGTAGATGTAAGCAACTTTACCGAAATTACATATACAGTTTCTGGAGTAGAAATAACTATTTACGAAGGCTAAATAACGCTTGAAGAAGGCAGGAGGCTTTTATAAACAATTGGGCGGGGATTCAGACCCCGCACGCCACTTGCTTTAAGCCGGGGAACCCGTCCACCGCAGTGGCTCCCAATTGTAAGCGCCGTGTAGACGGTGGGGTTTTAGACGCTTGTTCCCTTTGGTCACAGGCTTTAGGGCAGGAAGCAATATTCCCTTCTGCCTCCTGCCCTCTGCCTTTCTTGTTGAACTTTGAAAAATAATGAATAAGAAAAAACCAACTAAAAAAATGATGACTTTCTGCACAACTACTGCGGGGAAATTATTAACAATTACAGGAATAGCTATGCTCACTTCCTCTGTTTATTTGGGTGATGCTCAGGCTCAATCTCTCACTAATAGTAGAAGTTTATCTCCGAAGGCAGAAGGCAGAGGAGCCACTGAGAAAGCTCATAAAGCTTCCTGCCTCCTGCCGACGCTCGCGGACTCGCTACCGCTGCGCTATCCTGCCTCCTGCCTCTTGCCTCGTTTATTAATAGCCCAAAATCTAGGGGGAATAGTCCGAAAAATCCCCCTAGAAGAAGTAGCAGTTCCCGCAATGTCTTCAGCCAAGACAGCGACCAATGCTAAATTTAGCCAAGCCCGAATTGAATTGAAGTCAGATGGTTCTTTAATCTACATACTCAGAGGTCAAAACCAACAAGGCTTTGAAGTTGAAGTACAAGTTACTCCCATCGGCACTCTTATTCAAGTTGATGAGCAAATAGAGATGAGTGGAGTTCCGGAAATTGCTGTAAAATCTTTCAAAAAATGGGCACCAAATGACCCACTTATCAGCACTTGGCGGAGTACCCGTCTTGGCGAATTTTTCTATCAATTTGTCATTCGGGATTTTTGGTTAGAAATTGCTGCTGATGGTAATAAAGTCGTCATTTACCGAAAAAAAATCAATATTTAGAAGTAAAAATATGCAATTTGGCGACACAGAGCTATGAAGACATTCACAATCAGTAATTGGCAGAGAATTGTCGCTACCACACTAACTGCAACAACAATTACTTTCACTACTAATGCTGCTTCTGCTCAATTACTTAAGGGTGGTGGTGCGTCTTTTTCCGAACCTCTTTATCAACGCTATAGTGCAGAATACGAACGGGAAACAGGCGTTAAGTTTCAATACACGGCTATTGGCAGTGGTGGTGGTATTCGTTTGTTCATCAATAAAACTGTGGACTTCGCAGGTACTACTTTAATTCCTACCCCAATTGAGAAAAATCAAATGCAAGATGGGTTGTTGATCGTACCCACAGGGGGAGGGTCAATAGCCATTGTTTACAACCTTGAAGATGTCAGCGTAGATGTCAAGTTATCTCGTGAGCAACTGGCACAAATATTTACAGGTCAAATTGCCAATTGGAACCAAATTGATTCCCGTTTTCCTAATAAAAAGATTCAAGTTGTAGTTCAATCCGATAGTAGCGGTACCACCTTAACTCTGACTAAATACTTGCGAAAAATTACGGGTGGAAAGATAGAAGCTAGCCGGGAACCTAATTGGGGATTTCAGGTCTTCACTGCCCTGCCTCAAGATAGTGCAGTAGCTGGAGAAGTACGTAGAATTGATGGTGCAATTGGCTATGTTCAAACAAGCTTTGCTCGTCAGAACAATCTGCCTACAGCTAGGATTGAAAATCGGAAAGGTCGTTATGTGGAACCAAATTTGGCTGAGACGGAAAAAGCTCTAGCCAATATCAAGTTTAACGATGATTTTACGACTGAAGATATTGATGATCCAGAAGATGGCTATCCCTTGGTTAGTTTGAATTGGCTACTTTTTTATAACAAGTATCCCAACGAAACTCTTGTCCAAGCCAATAAGAATTTGTTGACATGGATTCTAACTAAGGGTCAAGGATTTAACCGAGAGTTAGGGTACACAATAATTCCCGAAGATGTAGCTAAGAAAGTGATTGAAACTGCCAAAAATGAATTGAGGATTCGTCCTTAGAAAAGGTTGTTTATCCATTTTTTTGTGGAAAAATGCAGAAATTATGAGCAAATTGAGTCTGCCATTGACGCTGACTTTATTAATCCTGGGTTGTAATTTATTAGTATTATTTCCGGTCTTGGCGCAAGCAAATCATACTAATACTTCAGTATCTGAAATTCCAACAACTGTAAACTTGTTAGAGAATCATAAGGTTAGTTCTGTTGGTGAATTAGCTCCTAATTCAACTGTTCAAGAAAACGGGGAACTCTTAACAGGGAACAGTGAGGTACAAGACCAGAGATTTTACCCCGAACTTTCACAACCGTCTATAAAGTCGGGAGTTTCTAGCACCTTAGAAAACCAAGTATTTTCTGGTAATAGAATTCCCTCAAAAACCTCTGATGATCATCTTAAAATTCCAGAAATTCCTACTAACCAATTACAGCCACCCCAACTATATAGCCAACCACCAGATGCGATGACGGAAGTTACCAGGGTTGAAGATTTACGAGATGTAAGTCCTGGGGATTGGGCTTATGAAGCACTGCGAAATTTGGTAGAAAAATATCGTTGCATTGTTGGTTCTGAAAAAGCTACTTTTGAAGGTAATCGAGCTATAAACCGTTATGAATTTGCGGCTGCTTTTAATACTTGCTTACTCAAGATGGGACGTATAATTTATAGCTTGGGTAATACATTCCCTAATCAAGAAGACTTAGCATCTGTAAAAAGACTACAAGCAGACTTTGCTACAGAATTGAAAACCCTCTCGACTAAATTAGATAACTTAGAACAGCGAGTAGCCTTTGTTAACGACCATCAGTTTAGTACTACTACAGTTCTTCGGGGGACTGTAGATTTTAATTTAATTAGTGCTTTTGGAGGACAGAAAGCTGCTGCTTCTGGGAGTAATCCTAGAGAAGACTTGAATGAAAATTCAACTTTATCAGCGCGAGTAAATCTCAATTTCGATACCAGTTTTACAGGTAAAGACCGATTACGGACTAACATTCGAGCTGGAAATGTTAGCAATTTTGGTAATAGTGTGACTGGAACAGATATGACTCGCCTGATTGGTGCTGTTAACACTGGTAATGATGTGAGGTTGGGTTCGTTATTTTATGAGTTTCCCATCGGAGGTACACGCGGTAAGGTAGCGATCGCATCTGTTGCTGACTTTCCCACTCGCATTTTTCCTGCTCTGAATCCTGTTGCTTCTATTTCTAATTTTGGTGCTGAAAGTCCTATCTATTCGTTTGCTTTTGGTACAGGTGCAGTAGTTTACTATAACTTCACGGATAAAATTGCCGCTGGTGTCAGTTATTTAACTACTTCTGGTAGCAATCCAGTTGAAGGACTATTTAGTGGTCAATCTACAGCCTTGGCTCAGATAACTTATACTCCATCAAATAAGTTAGCGATCGCTTTTACCTATGGTCACTACTACGCTTCAGCACCTAATGTAACTGGGAGTAAGGGTAGTAGATTTGCTCAGTTGCCTTTTGGAGGCAGTACGGCGACTTCCGCCAACGCTTATGGTTTACAGTCTACTTACAAGTTGAGCAATAAGTTGATTTTAGGCGGTTGGGTTAGCTATTTCAATGCTAGGGCTGAGTCTTCACCTAGCGTTAGTGGTTTAGATGGTTCAATTGGAGATAATGCTGATATCTGGAGTTGGGCAATTACTGCGGTGGTGCCAGATTTGGGTAAGTTAGGTAGTCAGTTAAATTTTGTTTTTGGTATGCCCCCGAAGGTGATAAGTAATGATATTTCTGCTCGTTTAGATAGGGATACTTCGATGCAGTTTGAGCTATCTTATCGCTATCCAGTGACTGATAGAGTTTCGATTACTCCGGGATTTTTGTTGATTACTAATCCTGAGCATAATGCTGCTAATGACAGTATTTGGATTGGATTATTGCGAACTACTTTTACATTTTAATGACAACCCATCTCCAGAATATCAAGAGCAATTTTGACAACTGATAGCCTAGGTCGAGTTGCTTGAGATAGTTATCCTGAGTAAGCTTCCTACTTTTCCTACTTTATTTATTGGTAAATAAGGATTAATATCTTTTACAAATGCCTTCAACAATCCCGTAAGATTGGACAATGTTTTTTAAATGACCAGCAAGCTTTTACAGAATTAGCATAAAAGAAATGACTTACAGGAGAATCACTCCAGTCTCCACTCATACGATGCCGTGGTACCTACTTAATGTGTAAAGAGCTAACGAATCTCTTGAATAATACATTACACAAGCTGAGAATTGAAAAGGAGTGACAGTGGAGTGTAAAATTTACCAGTTTGAGAATGAGATTTGCCAAAAAATATCTTTTTTATCAAAATTAGATAACTGGCATTGTTTTCTCGCTCTTCTAGAGGATTATATTATAGTTTTTTTGATGGCAGCGACTTGTTCTGTTTTCTGGTATTTTTACCCTTTGGCAGTTTTAATTATTGGCTCTCGCCAGCGTGCATTGGCGACGCTTCTTCACGAAGCCTCTCACAAAACTTTAGCCAAAAATAAACTTTTGAATTTTGTGATTGGTACTTTTTTTTCTGGCTACTTTATTTTACAAACAATGGGGTCTTATCGAGAATCTCATGTGCGGTTTCATCACGGGCATTTCAGCGATCCTGAACTAGATCCAGATTACAAATTCGCTATAGAATCAGGATGGTACTCTCGACCTCAATCTCCGGAAAAATTTGCGATCCACAACATAGTTTTACCATTTTTTTTGGCAAAAGTTCCCAGCTACTTGTACTTTTTAATCAATCATCGGCTCTTGGACAAGCGCAATCGTCAAGAGACGATTGTCATGATAGTTTATATAGGATTTATAGCATCTCTTTTCACAAGTTTCGGATTGGGTAAGTATATTTTTATGTTTTGGGTAGTTCCTTATTTAACTACCTTTCAAATCATTGGCTGGTTTATTGAGATGAGCGAACATTATCCGTTGATGAATAATAGCATTAATCTCTACAAGACTCGCAATCGTCATAGTCATTGGCTGGAAAAATTTTTGACGGGAATGCACAATGAAAGTTATCATCTTGTTCACCATTTAAATCCGGCAATTCCCTTCTGGAATGTTCCCAAAGCACATCATATTTATCTCCAGGATAAAAACTATGCTCAATTTGATCGCCAAGCAGGAGGAATATTTATTTCTGTCAATAATGCACCGAGTCTAATTCAATGCATGATGGTCACTCTTCGTTTCCAAAGAAAAAAAAATTTATAAATATGCCTATGTGAGTTGGAAGGAGAAGAGGCGGCGTTAACCGCATAACTGCGGCACAGCTTGGAGCAAGCACAGGGGCATTCAGATTAGCTTGACAAAACCCATCCTGGAAAATTGTTCAAAATTTTAAGACCACCCGAATCGAGGAAATAAAATGATTGACCCACAGACTCGTATTTCCCAAATTAAAGCCGCTGGAAAATACCTTCCTAAACATATCGGTGAATGGAGAAATGCACAAGCTACATTTACTGAGGAGAAACTGGAAATATTTGGACATCCAGTGATGGAAAAATGGGAAGCTCCTTACATGAAAGAACTTGCTAACATTGTTACTTTTAATGGGGGGAAGATCCTTGAGGTTGGGTTTGGCCTGGGAATCTCGGCTAGATACATACAGGAACATGAAATAGAGGAGCATATTATCATTGAAGCCAACGCTGAAGTCTTTGTAAAACTTGAAGAGTTCGCGCAACAGGCTAAACATAAAGTCACACCAATATTTGGCTTTTGGCAAGATGTTGTAGATTCGTTACCAAATGATAGCTTCGACGGAATTTTATTCGACAGTGTCGCAACAACAGAAGATGAAGTAATAGTGTATCGTTATTCCTTTTTTGAACAGGCGTATCTTCTTCTTAAAAAAGGAGGTATTTTTACTCATTACACGGGTGAAATTGATATTAAACCTGATTACCGCCAACTCCTAAATAAAGCAGGTTTCTTCAACATTAGCGGCACTCTTTGCTCGGTGAACCCACCAAAAGATTGCGTATATTGGAACGAGCCAGTCATACTTGCCCCAATCATAATCAAATAAAGCCACCAACTTGAAAGATTAATAACCCTTTTCCATCACTCTAGGCAGAGTAAAATAAAGGTAAAACTCTGAAGTGGAGGCTGGAACTATGACACAGCCTAGAATTCCTGATACTACAGTCACCTTTAGAGGATGTCTGAAAAGTTTTTGAGAGGTAATTTTAATCACGCAAGTTGTTTGAGCATCAGACGAATCATCGCAACGTAAACAAAGGTTTCTGTCGTTTCCGGTAAGATTTCATAATCTTTACTTAATCGCCGACACCAATTAAACCAACCAAAAGTTCTCTCAACAAGCCAGCGTTTGGGTAATACAACAAAACCCTTCTGTTCTTCGTGGCGGGTGACAACACTTACAATCCATCGATAGATATCAATCACCCAATGCTGAAAACCCTTACCACGATAGCCGCCATCAACCCAAATTGTGATTAAACGACCCAAGCGATGCCTACGGCGGGCTACGCCTACGCGCACTTGATCGAGTTTGGAAAAAACTAGTTTGGCACCTGCTTGCTCGCTAACATTGGCAGCAGTGATGACAACAACGATGAGTAAACCAAGTGTATCAACAAGTATATGGCGTTTTCGTCCCTTAATCTTTTTGCAGAGTCATAACCAACTTCTTGTGATACCATTGTTGCTGTTTCAATGCTTTGGCTGTCCATAATTGCCTCGCTGGGGGATGCTTCTCGGTTTTGACTTACCCTTACCCATAAACGTAACCCAAGAGTGAATTTCAAACCATGTTCCATCTTTTCGCCATTGCTGGAAGTAATGATACACAGTTTTCCACTTGGGAAAGTCATTTGGCAGCATTCGCCATGCACAACCTGCACACAAGATGTAGAAGATGGCGTTAACGATCGCCTGCATATCAACACTACGTTTTCGACCACCTGTTTTTGGCGCAGGAATTAGCCCTGATAGTAGTTCCCACTGCTCAGAAGTCAGATTACTTGGGTACGATGGATTCATGGCTCTCGTAACTCTGTCATACTTAAGTATTTTTTCTAATTACAGGATACAGTTACGTGGGCTTTCTTACTTTTCAGACATCCTCTTAATTCTCCAACCATACATTTATTATTGTTTACTTAAACCTTGGATACAACTGTTTAATAATCGGCATTTACAAATTGGTTTTCAATGGCTAATTCACATTATGAATGAGTTCATTGGTTTTATTTTTTCTTATGGACAATCCGAGGATTTATCTTTTTTATCTGCCTAGAGTGATGGAAAAGGGTTATGCTCCTTAAGCCTGGTATTGAGACCCTCGCTATTCACGCAGGACACCCGCTAGACCTCAGCATGGCTGTGGGTGATCGCCCACCCCAAATTCTGCCTGTTTCACACCACTGATACTCGTAAAGAGTGCAGAATTAGAAACACAAGGCATGCCTCAAAAAGTTCTACGTTTTTAGCAGCAGTCAATTGAAATGAAAATAGTACCCTCTTTATTAGAAACCTGGTTACTTAAGTATCAAGATGCTCCCTACAATCTTGGGGAAAGTGGTGTCACAAATCTGTCGGTCGGTGAGCTAATGAGTCTAAGTGGTTGTTCTCCAGAAGAGTTATACCAACTTAGTTTGTCGAATAACGATACCTATGGTTCACTAGGGTTAAGAAAAGCGATCGCCTCAGTTTATGAAAACGTTAGCCCTAAAGATATTTTAGTCACCGCAGGAACCACAGAAGCCATTCTTATTTATTATCACGTTCGCTATGAACCTGGAGCTAATGTAGTGGTTCCTGTTCCAGCTTTTCATATCTTGTATGAAATTCCCAAATACCTGGGTTATGAAGTCCGTTACTTACCTTTGCGACGGGAAGAACAATTCCGACCAAATTTAGTCGAATTAGCAAAATTAGTAGACGATAAAACTAAAGTCATTGTCTTAAATAGTCCCCATAATCCTACAGGAGTTGTCTATTCTCCTGAAGAAATACAAGGATTTATCGAACTGGCACAAAACTATCAGGCCGAAATCCTAGCTGATGAGCATTATCGCTTCTTACCCCATCAACAAGAAATAGATTTTATTCCCTCATTATTTGGTAAGTCTCCTTCCATTGTTGCTTTAGGGTCAACTGGCAAGTGTTTTGGATCTATCGGCTTGCGAATTGGTTGGTTAATTGGCTCACCGGAAATTCTCAAAGCCTGCCATGATTTTAAAGATTACACGACTCATACAGTGTGCCCGATTAATGATATGCTGGTTAAAAATTCATTGTTAAATTGGCAAAAAAATCTGCCCAAATATCGAGGATGGATTGTGAAAAATGCCACTTTCTTGCGCGAATTGATTGAGCGAAATCATGACCTTATGGATTGGATTCAACCTGAAGCGGGAACGGTCGCTTTTCCATTTTTGAAAACTCTCAATAGTCAATATTTTGCTTACCAATTAGTGCAAGAAACTGGAGTATTGGTATTACCAGGAGAAGCGTTAGATCGTCCGGGTCATTTTCGCATCGCTTTGGGCGTTGAACCCGATCGTTTTCAGAAGGCAATCGACGAAATTGAACGCTGCCTTCAAACTTATTCCTCATCTAACTAACTTATGATAAACGCAAGCAGCTAGTGAACTAGGGTTAAACTAAGAGGCTGTTTGAAAAGTCAGAGAAATGGTAAAAAAGCTCTCTCAGTATACGCTGTGAATAGATCGTAGACAGCACTGAGAGAGCAACATGAGTAAAGCATACCCCAGCAATCTAACCCCCGCCCAATATGAATTTCTGAGTGACATGATTCCAGAACCAAAACCCGGTGGTCGCAAGCGTGAAGTTGATATGTGGGAAGTCTTGAACGCAATTTTCTATGTTCTAGTAGAAGGAGTTAGATGGCGATGCCTACGGCGGGCTATGCCTACGCTACCGGGTGACTTTCCTGTCTAGCAGACGGTATATAGCTATTTTCGCAAATGGCGCAAAGACGGAACGTGGCTGAAAATTCACGATAATCTCCGGCAGTGGATACGGATTGAGCAGGAGCGCCATCGAAGTCCATCGGAAGCGATCATCGACAGTCAAAGCGTCAAGAGTGCAGCGATGGTGAGTCAATTGATCGGCTTTGATGCAGGAAAAAAAATCAAGGGACGGAAGCGATTTATGACGGTCGATACCTTGGGGTTAGTCTTGCGGGTGTTGGTCACGGCGGCCAATATGGGTGAGCCAGAAGGAGGAAAACAAGTTCTTAAACGAGTGAAACACTCTACTGAGCAGGTATCTCGTTCGACTATCCTCTGGGTGGATGGTGGCTTTGATGGTGGGCCGTTTATGCAGTGGGTGATGAATTTTTGCCGTTGGATTGTGCAGGTGGTGTTGCGTCCGGAGCAGACCAAGGGCTTTGTCTTGCTCAAAAAACGTTGGGTGGTTGAGCGCACTTTTGGTTGGCTCATGGGGTGTCGGCGGTTGGTCAGAGACTATGAGTTGTTGCCCGAAACATCAGAGACGTTTATTTACCTTGCCATGATCCGGATCATGGTGAGACGATTGGCATAAAATTTTACTCCTCAAAACTTTTCAAACAGCCTCTAAGCGATAGAGCCAACGAAACTTCTCCGTGTGGGAGTAAGTTCCGTTTATAGCTTGAGTTTGGATAAATAATGATACCTACGGTTCTCTGGGGTTGAGAAAGGCGATCGCAGCCTGAGAGCCGTTTATGTACTCAGGCATTGATATCATCTCCTACTTAGTTGAATCAGAGGCAAGCTTCTTTTCCAATTTTTCTGTGTATCTGTTGTATCCAAAACTATCTTCACCTCTGAGCAGAACTGCTCTCCACTTATCCAATTTAATGTTTACCTTTGCGTACTTGCTACAATAAAATTCTTCTAACATTTTCTTGGTATAAATACGAGTGCTAGTTGTGGCAATCCGTCCATTCAATCCCCATCGTGATTTATTAGTCTTATTTTCGACGGAACCGTGAATCACTCGCTCAGTAAACAGAAAAAACTGCCCAGCTTTCATTTCGATGTAATGCGGTTGTGGCAACTCGCCTGGGTAATCAATTTTGGAATCCCGATTACCATAAAGATTATTCATCCAATCCTGGGTAACTTCCCCTAAGTTGATGGGATAAATCTCCTTATGAGTTCCTGAGAAAATCGTCATACAGCCATTCTCTTTGTTAGCATCGGTTAAAGCAATCCAGCAGGTTAATTGATAAAGAGATTCATTGTCTTCTGGAGTTATCAGCGATTCTTGCTCATTTTCTAAAAATCTGCTGGCTTGATGCAATTTTGTTGCCAAACCGGGCAGAATTTCAAAAAATCTAGTTCTCCACAAAAGAAGATCGGGTCCTAAAATTTGAGCCGCTCGTTCAGTAATCGCAGGATGATTAAACAGATTTAATAATTGCTCATCATCTAAATGACGATTCACCTGATTCATCGCATTGGGAAGATGTTTTTTATAGTCCTCCGTTATTTCTTTACTCCAAGGTGTCAATGAATAATCTTTCCTAGTCGTATCAAGTTCATAATCTCCGGCAGTCAAAGAGAAACATTTTGATTCAGTTTTCACTAATGAATTGATAAGATATTGCCTCAAATACTCTATATCCTCTGAAGACACTAAATCGAATGGTCCGACATAGCCATTCTTATAGAAACCAAGAATCTGTTCCTCAGTGAGCTGAAATTCGGGGGCAACTGATACTATAGGTTTGTAAGATTTCGGTTCTTTCAATCGGCAACAGTAATCAAAGTACACTGTTTTTCCGCCGGATTTAAAAGCTACCCAGAACATCTGATTATTCCAGGCAGTCGGTAATTGTTCTCTCAATGTTTCTGGCAACCAACCATGAACAAAACTGAGTTTTGCCAGGATATAAAAGAAAGCCAGTTTAAGAGAAAACTTCCAATCAAATAAGGAAGAACTTGTTGTCGTTGCCATGTATAAATCTCCTAGATTTTCTAGATATTGTTGACATTCCACATTTATTTATGACATAGGCATAGCCAATCCTGCTTTCTTTGTTGATTTCATTACTCTGTCGATAGCCTTGTTTAATCAAATGCAGTATCATCAAAGTCTTGAAGCACAGAATGTAGGGATTAGCAAAGGCAAATTTCAGCTTAAAGCTTGTTCGAGATCCCAAATCAGCGTTCAAATAGTTCATCCAGAATTTGGGGACATAACGCTTTCTCTAAAAGCCCACGAACCATCACGGAAACTGGACTTTCTTTTATAAATCGCTCAAACACCTGCCCTAGCAACATTTCTATTCTCCACCCAACAGAGTTTCACCTCTTTTGAGCAAACTACAAATCAAGCCATTACACAACACCTTGAAAGGGCTAGTCCTATGTAATTAATTTTTATCGAGGAAAGGCAGAAGGTGTCACTCTACCCCGCTTGCTACTTTCTCCCCAAATTAAGTTACAGGTTCAAACTCCTAAACTTTCTGTCCATTGAAGTAAGGGTAGAACTTAGCAACACACGTGGCTTGGTTATAGTCTTTTTCCTTCCAGCGAACCACCAGTAGTTTACATTTATGTTGAGATCATCTATGTAATGTACCTCGTGCCACCAACAAAATGGAATGTATATCGCTTCTCCTTGATGCAGTGTGACCTCAATACACTGTTGCATTATAGTTTGCTTTTCAGGAGAGGGAATAGAATCAATCAAATTATAGTGAGACAAATGACCCTGAAATGAAAATGGTGATCTTGCGCGCATTCCTTTAACGTTTGGAGGGATCAAGAAGAACTTTTTTCTCCCTTTAAGTTGAACATTAAGGTTCTCAACTTGATCAAAGTGTATTCTTGTGATACAACCCTTACCTCCAACCCAAATGTTTGTTTCACAAGGTTTACTTAAAGATGTTATGCCATAACTTTCAGGTATTCTAACTTGTTCAGCTAGTTTCGGATAAGGATCTACTCTGATTCCCGCATATTGATAGCGAGTAGGATATTGCTCAATTATGCTTAGATAATCCGACATTCGCATCATGCTCGTCTTGGGATTGTCACTCCTGCCACTGAAAGTGCCATCGCTTTGTGATTCCATTAAGGTTAGAGTTGCATTATCCATAAGCTCAGAAAGGTTTTCTCCATCCCATTGATATGCGTTAATAAAATCCAGTTCTGTAATAATAATTGGTTGATTAGCTCGACTAAAACGATTAAATTGCTGAACAAAAGAAATCCAGTCAATTTTCAAAGGTTTAATTTTACCGTTTTGAGTCAAGTGAGCCTCCTTTAATAAATCTCATAATGTAATTCTGAATCATTGAATGAATTTCTTGGCGGCTAAAATACGTTTTATCGTATTCCACGCGTAGGGTTGCATTTCCTTCAATTGGCGACATTGACACAGCATAATTTAAAGGAAAATTGAATTTGTCATGAGACCTTCTAGCCTTCACCTTCAATCCAGTTTCAGCGTTTATATTTTTGGCATTATGGAAATTCACGAAATTAAACGTAGCGAAAAATAACTCCGGTTTGTGTTGGTCGGCTAAAATTTGCAGAAGTGGATACCTAATATAGGGTTCGATATCAATTAGAGATTGCTGCACATTTTTAATTTGTACCTCTTTATCTTCTATAACTTGTTGACAGAGGGGAGCAATATTCCAGAACAAACCCAAAGCTCCAAACGGGTCAGATAATCTTTCTGTCCGACCATTTGAGATAACTCCTACACAAACGCTGTTTGATTTCATCACATTACTAATCAGGTCAAGGTAGGTACTTAGGAAAAGTGCTTTTGGTGAAACTCCCAATTTTCGACACAAATCCCGTAAATCAGCAATGACTTCTGGGTCAAAGTTGTATTCTTCAGTAACAGATTCCACTTGCTCCACTGAAGTGGTTAATGGTTTCAAGGGTTTATATGTATGGTCTTTCAGGTGAAGCTTCCAGAAATTTGATGCGTCTAGTGAACCAATAATCTCTTTCTCTAAAGCAACAAATTCTTTATACACATTGGCAACAGGGACTACTGTTATTTCTTCTCCTTTCTTGAGAGCAGAATAGATTTCGTACAGTTCGTTGTGAAATTCAATATTACTCCAGCCATCTGTAATTGCATGATGAATTGACATCAAGAATTCAAACCTATTCTCGGCTTTCTGGAAAATTCCGAAGCGAAAAAGTGGTTCATTGGGATTTTCAACGTCAAACAAGTTCTGCCTGTCTTGCTTCATCACTGCATCAATATAATTTGACTGCTCCTCCGATTTAATGTGGCTAATGTCTTGCTCATTGATGGAAAATCTTAGATTCTTTTTGACTACCTGAACCGCTGGAGTCCCGTTCTGAATAATAAATACGGTTCTCAAAGCCGGATGTTTTTGTACGCTTATTTCTAGAGCTTTCTTAAAGGCATTCAACTCAAGGCTTTCATCATATATATCGTAGGAGATCTGACAATGGTAAACCCCCATTTTTTGAGGGTCATTCACGTAATGATGCAACATAAACTCTTGCATTTTGGCAAGAGGATATGCCGATTCTGTATCTAAGGGAAGTAACTCAGAGATTCCCTCTGGAAGTTCTAATAAATGTAGGGGTAGAGGAACGTTATTTTCTCGACGCTGGTCATTATCTATTGGTTGAGCAAGGTGATTAATTGTCTGATTTTCAAACACATCAGGTGTATAGTTCCCTGCATCAGCAGATAAACAATGAGCAATTAACGTTCGCAATGCTTGAGCAAAATCTTGGGCTAGACTTTCAATTGTGGCAGGGGAGTGAAAGTTTTCGCTGTATGTCCATTCCAGTTGTAACTGGTTTTCTACTACAAGTCCGTTAATCTCTAGCAAATGACTGCGGTGTCCTAGCTGGCTGTGTCCAGAACCAACTGATTCAGAGGCTAATTTAACGAAAGAATCGGATTGCATTCCCCAATCAAATTGCCCCAGGTAGTTGAAACTTACCTCAGCTTGTGGTATGGAAGAGAGCTGAGAGGTAATTGAAGCATCCCCACTCAAATAGCGCAGCAAACCGTAGCCGATGCCTCGGTTGGGCATAGCACGAAGTTGTTCTTTAATAAAATTGATTGCATCTCCTAAATTTTCTGTTGCTTTTAGTTCTAAAAGCACGGGGAAGATAGTAGTAAACCAACCAACTGTGCGGGATATGTCTACATCTGGTAATATTTCTTCTCGTCCGTGACCTTCTAAGTCAATAAGAACTGAGTTACACCCACTCCAAGTCGCCAATACCTGCACTAAAGCTGTTAGCAATATGTCATTGATTTGGGTATGGTAAGCTTTATGAATTTCTTGGAGTAGGGCGCGAGTTTCTTCTTCGTTGAGGGATACTTTTACACTACGGGCTGAGGCTTCCGTGTTAGCTCCCTGGTTACAGTCTACTGGGAAACAGGTGATTTTTGAGGTGGAAATGTTTGACCAATAAGTTAATTCTTTTGTAGCGGTTGGCGACTGGGCGTATTCGGTTAGTTTTTCTGCCCAGTGTTTGAAAGAGGTGGTTTTGGCAGGAAGTTGAATGGGTTTACCTGATTCGAGTTGTTGGTAAGCTGTCTGTAAATCTTCGAGTAAAATTCGCCAGGAAACTCCATCGACGGCTAAGTGGTGGATGACTAGCAACAAGCGAGAAGGTTTTTGAGTTCCTAGATGGAAAAGTGCAACTCGCAGGAGTGTGCCTGAGTTGAGGTTTAAGCTGGCTTGCAATTGGGAAGATGTAAATTCAATTGTTTGGGAGAGTGTTCCTTCTTGTAATGTGGATAAATCTATGAGGGAGAAAGGTACAGTCTCATCGGGTAGGGCGTTAAATTGCTGCCAACAAGCTTCTGATTGATTAAAGCGCAAGCGTAGGGCGTCGTGATGGAGTAATAATTGTTGCAAGGCTTGCTGTAACAGGTCGGGGTTTAGAGTTGGTGAGACTTCTAGTAGAAAGGCTTGGTTGAAGTGGTTCGGTTCGGGGAGATTTTGTGCAAAGAACCAGTGCTGGATGGGTGTGAGTGGTAATGACCCAGTTACTAAACCTTGTTCGGCTTTTCTAGTTTCTGTTGTCGTTGCAACGGCGGCTAATTCGGCAATTGTTTGATGTTGGAAGATTTGTTTGGGAGTGAGTAACAGACCTGCAATATTCGCTTTATAAATAATCTGAATGCTGAGAATAGAATCTCCGCCTAGTTCAAAGAAGTTGTCGTGGATGCTAAGAATCTCTCGGTGGAAAACCTCGCGCCAGATTTGGGCTAGTATTTCTTCAAACCTTGTACGAGGTGCTACTAAATCTGCTTGTAGTTCCTGACGTGCTGTATCGGGTGTTGGTAGCGCTTTTCGGTCTACCTTGCCGTTGGGGGTTAGTGGCAGGGCATCCAACATCATGAACGCTCCTGGTATCATGTAATCGGGCAGTTTCTCCTTGAGAAAACTTCGCAGGTCGCTGCTAGCGATCGCGGACTCGTGATTAGGGACAATGTAAGCTACCAGATATTTGTGACCTGGAACATCTTCTCGTGCGACAATTAAGGACTGTTGCACCGCTGGGTGACAGGCGATCACTGCCTCAATTTCCCCTAGTTCGATGCGGAAGCCGCGAATCTTCACCTGGTTGTCGATGCGACCGAGAAACTCGATGTTGCCGTCTCTTAGGTAACGGGCTTTATCGCCAGTTTTGTAGAGGCGAGAACCCGGCTCATTGCTAAAGGGATTGGAGATAAATTTTTCGTCGGTTAAATCGGGACGGTTGAGGTAGCCCCGCGCCAGTCCATCACCACCGATGTACAATTCTCCGGGAACACCTACTGCTACGGGCTGCTTCTGAGCATCGAGCAGAAAACAGCGCGTATTGGAGATGGGGCGACCGATGGGAATGCTTGTATCCCCTGCTGGAACATCCTGTATCAAGTACCAGGTGGTGAATGTTGTACTTTCTGTAGGTCCATAAACATGAAGCAGCCGCTGCGGTGGTCCATTCTTCAGCACTTCTTTGACCCACCTAGTATCGACCGCCTCTCCTCCAAATAGAAGGTGTTGTACCGAACGGAAAGCCGACGGAACAACACTTGCCATTTGATTGAATAAGGCAGTCGTCAAAAACAACACGCTGATTTCTTGTTTTTGAATGAACTCTGCAAAGTCATTGGGTGAAAGAACCACATCCTTGGAAACCCCAATGAGCTTTGCCCCATGAAGTAGCGCTCCCCAAATCTCGAAAGTGACAGCATCGAAGGAAAAGTTTGACGCGAAAGCAACTACCTCAGTAGATTGTAAATTGATGTAATTCGTATTAAGTACCAAGCGGTTTACTGCTCGGTGAGGAACAGTAACCCCTTTAGGCTTTCCAGTTGAGCCAGAGGTGTAAATGATATACGCTAGGTTATCGGGCGTCACGTCGCTCGTGGGGTTTGACTTCACCTGGTCGGCAATTTCTGACCAGTCAAAATCCAAACAGACGATACGGGCAGAGTCTTGGGGAAGCTTCTCGACCAGATGTACCTGAGTTAGCAGCACTGGCACTGAGGCATCTTTCAGCATATAAGCCAAGCGCTCAGACGGGTAAGCTGGGTCGAAGGACACATACGCTCCACCAGCTTTGAGGATGCCAAGCAATCCCATTACCATTTCTAGCGATCGCTCTACACAAATCCCTACTAAAACTTCTGGTCCCACGCCCATAGTTCTCAAGTGATGTGCTATTTTGTTCGCCTGTTGGTTTAGCTCTCGGTAGGTCAACTGTTTATCTTCAAAAACCACCGCAATGGCATCAGGCGATCGCTCTACCTGTTCCTCAAACAACTGATGGATACACTTATCTTTGGGATACTCCCGCTGAGTCTTATTCCACTCCACCAACAATTGATGTTGCTGGGCTGCCGTCAGCAGAGGTAATTCTGAAACTCGATGTTCCTGGTTCGCAACAATACCCTCTAGCAAAGTTTGATAGTGTTCTACCATTCGCTCGATTGTAGCGGCATCAAATAAATCAGTGTTGTACTCCCACAAAACTGTTATTCCCTTCTCTCCCGTTTCAGAACTGCGCCCGACACGTTGCTCGGAACGCGGGATAACAATTATATTTAGATCAAACTTTGCCGATTTGTTGCTGACATTTTCATCCAGGCTTATGTTCAAACCTGGGAGGTTCAATTCCGGCAGGGGAGCATTATGGAAGTTGAACGCTACCTGATACAGTGGATTATAACTTAAATTCCTTACTGGCTTCAGAGCCTCCACCACCTTATCGAAGGGTAAGTCCTCGTTGGTATAGGCTTCCAGAGTACAGGAGCGCACTCGACCAAGTAGCTCGCGAAACGTGGGGTTGCCAGACAGATCGGTGCGTAAAACAATAGTATTGACAATCATGCCAATTAACCCCTCTGTCTCGCGCTTCCGCCGATTAGCAACACCAGACCCCACGCTGAGGTCGTCTTGCCCAGTATAGCGGTGCAACAGAATCAGAAAAGCTGCGAACATCGTCATGAACAGGGTGCTCCCCTCTTGACGGTTTAGAACTCTGAGGGATTCACACAAGCTAATGGGAAGCTCTATCCTCAGTAGAGATCCATGATAACTTTGCTCTACAGGTCGCGGGCGATCGTAGGGTAATTTCAGGAGGGGCAAACTACCGGACAACTTCTGCTTCCAATAATTTAGTTGAGCTTGGGCTTCCTGGCTTTTGACCCATTCTCGTTGCCAATGGGCAAAGTCCACGAACTGGAGTGGCGGTTCAGGAAGCGGTGAAGGATTCCCCAAAGAAAACGCTTGATAAAGTTCTAGCAACTCACCCAGGAACACGTTAAAAGACCAACCATCATGAAGCATGTGATGCTCGACGTGGATCAACATATGTTCTTGGTCGCTTAATCTCAACAAAACCCACCTGATTAATGGCAGTTGATTCAAATTGAATGGCTTTTGAACTTCCTCATCAATCAGTCGCTGAGCTTCTGTTGAGCGCTCAGATTCAGGGAATGTCTGGAGGTCTACCACAGGTAGGATAATCGGTAGGGCTTGATGAACCACCTGAACTAGCCGTCCATCAACCGCAGGAAAAGTAGTTCGGAATATTTCATGGCGCCGCACAATCTCGCTGAGGCTCTGTTGTAGTGCCGTTACATCAAGCTTGCCCTTAAATCGGAGTGTTTCTTGGAATTGGTAGGCGCTATTGCCCTGAGCTAATTGCTCAATGAAGTACACTCGCTCTTGGGCAAAGGATGTAGGCAGGTTGCCATGACGTGGCATTGGCTGAATGGAAGGAAGTGGCAACTGCTGCTCTATACAGCTTTCCTCTTCGATAGGCTTGGCAAAGTTGGCTATGGTAGGGCTTTCAAAGATGCTCTGAAAGGGTAGCTCTACTTGTAAAACATCGCGTACACGGCTCAGGAGCTGAATTGCTGTAAGGGAATGACCACCGAGATGGAAGAAATTGTCATTGACTCCGAGATGCTCGATACCGAGTACCTCAGCCCAGATTTTTGCTAGCTTCTCCTCAATAGGAGTATTGGGTGCCACAAAAGTTTCTTCCAGTTCAGAGCGCGTGTTCAAGGGCGCGGGAAGTGCCCGACGGTCTACTTTGCCATTGAGGGTCAGGGGCAGAGCGTCTAGCCTGACGAAAGCTGTAGGCACCATGTATGAAGGCAACTTCTCCTTGAGAAAGTGGCGCAATTCACCAATTGTGGGTTGCTTTAGGTTGGGGACAAAATATGCCACAAGGCGTTTGTCGCCTGGGATATCTTCGCGGGCAATCACTGCTGCCTCGCGTACATCAGAGTGTTGACTCAGTGCTGCCTCAATTTCTCCTGGTTCGATGCGGAAGCCGCGAATCTTAACCTGATTGTCGATGCGCCCTAAAAACTCTATATTACCGTCGCTTAAGTAACGTGCTTTATCGCCTGTTTTGTACAGGCGCTCACCTGGTTCATTGCTAAAGGGATTGGGGATGAATTTCTCTGCTGTTACTTCTGGGCGACCCAGATAACCGCGAGCCAAGCCTAAACCACCAATGTGCAATTCCCCTGGAACACCAATTGGGACAGGTTGGAGGTGATGGTTTAGAATATACGTAGTAAGATTCCCGATGGGGGTTCCGATGGGTACACAAGTAGCAATAGGATTCTTGACTATGAACTCGGACAAGTCATAGTAAGTAGCCACGGCTGTTGTTTCCGTTGGTCCGTAGCCATTGAGCAATTGCGGAGGATTTGCCAGTCCCTTCACACAACGTTGCCACAGCTTTAAGGTTTCTGGCAAGACGGCATCTCCCCCAACAGACACAACCCGCAATGATTCTGGAAGTGTCTGTTCTGCCTCTGCCAGTTCCACCATCACCTGATGCCAGTGGGATGTCGGCCAATCCATCATTGTTACTTCCCACTCGCGGCATCGTTGCACAAATCTGCTGCCAGACACTAGCATATCGTCTGTCCGTAGAACAAGTGTTGCACCCACACTCAGGCAAGGAAAAATTTCTACCACAGCCCAATCAAAGGCAATGGAAGCAAACTGGAGAACACGGTCTTTTTGTGTAATGTTGTATATCGCTCTGACAGACTCAGTAAAATTGACAATAGACAGATGCTCTATCATCACTCCTTTTGGCTTTCCTGTAGTCCCAGAAGTATAAATAATATAAGCCAAGTTACTAGGTTTAACTTCGGTGAGTGGATTTTCTTCACAATGATCGCCGATATTGAGCCAGTCGCTATCCAAGTATATTACCCGTGCTGCATTCACAGGCAATGACGATGCCAATTTTTCCTGAGTTAGCAGCACCTTAACCTGAGAATCACTCAACATATAAGCCAAGCGCTCAGAAGGATAGGCTGGATCTAGGGGCACATAAGCACCACCCGCTTTGAGAATTCCTAACAATCCTACGATCATCTCTAGGGAGCGATCGACACAGATGCCTACCAGCACATCGGGTTTCACGCCCAGTTTTTGCAAGTAACGTGCTAACTGATTCGCCCGTGTATTCAACTGACTGTAGGTGAGTTGTTTGTCTTCAAATACTACTGCTACTGCATCCGGTGTGAGTTCCACTTGGGCTTCAAACAGTTGGTGGATACATTTATCCCGGGGATAATCAACAAGAGTGTTATTCCACTCCACTAATAGCTGATGGCGTTCAGCTTCAGTTACCAGAGTTAGGGAGTCGCTCATTACACGTAAATGCTCGAACATAAATGAAGAATCTTTCCTAATGACTACAGTCTAGTTATAAGTAGTTGGTGGCGATGGGGGAAAGGGAAAAGGAAAAACAAATTCCTTTCTCCGTTGGCTCGTAATTATCCAGTTCGTAGGATGGGTTTCGCTACCGTGCCACCCATCCTACGAGCGATCACTGTATGGAGCGGGAGCTAGTTAGTTTGAAGCGTTGGCGAGAGGATAACATTTGCTTTTTTGGTTGAAAGACTACAAAAGCATGGGCATAAAGAACCTTTTTACATTGTTTTGAGTGATAACTTCACCGTTGCATTCTTCCATGCATTTTCAAATTCTGATTCAAGTTTCTTCGGAACCTCATTGCCCTGAGCTTTGATACTTTGAATCAACCCAAAGAGCGATCGACCATTCATCTTGTGGATTTCCTGCTTTTCATAATCACAATTGTGGATTTGCAGATCATTACAAAACACCTTTTCGGCTTCCGTATAGTTTTTCTGACGGTAATATGCTGCGCCCAGCGATTCCCGCACTGGGTAATACCAGTCCGATGGCTCGTTGTATTTCAAACCGTCTTCCAGAGCAACAGCTTTTGTCCAAATATTGATAATCCGGTCATTAGGGGTATTTCCCTTGAAAGACCCGGAGTCTTGATTCAAAACTGGGTATTTCTCTTGCCTATTTTTTATCTCGTTAATAAAGTTACCACTTACATCTGGAGTCAGAGCTTCTAGTGTACGCGCTACAAGAACTAAATTAGCAATCCGAAATAGGTCGGAGGCATTGTTGTTACCGTATTGCAATTCTGGAGGAGCTTGACCAACTTTTTTCCGAAATTTCTCAAGCTTTGCTAGAGCTGACTCTACTGTAACGGGACGGGTAGTAGCCAGATATTTCAAAACTTGCCCATACGACTGCATTGCGTTGGTAAAAGGCAAATTGCGCTGGGTGAAAAATTCAAATAAGGCTTCCTCACACCTGATCTTCGACAGAAAATCCCATGCGTTAAAGCGTATTGCAGTCCAGATAGGGATGGTAAAGAAATAATCGTCCTTGGCTTGAACCAGTGTCTGATTATGGAGTGGATTATAACCATTCCAGGTATATTCTTTTGTGTTTTTTAACAATTCTTGCGCTGCTGCGATCGCCTCACTTGAACGTCCTTGAATTGAGAGCGTATCAGCCAGAAAATGCAGATTATGACTTACATAGTGCAGGGGATAGCGGGCTGTTTCCGGAGTTTGGCGGATATAAGCTCGGTCTACATATAGGGCTTTATAGTTAGCCTCCGTTGCCTTGGTGTACTCACCAATTCGTTGGTAGACATGGGAGGGCATATGTTGGATGTGACCTGCTGCGGGCACGAGTTCTGCGATTCTACGGGCACTCGGCAAAGCCACTTCCGGACAGGGGGATTCCTCGGTTGCGTGAATAAAATAGTGATTTGCTCCTATATGTTTCGGCTGGCGAGTGAAAACCTCTTCTAGGACTGGAAGAGCCTTTTCAATTTCAGGAGTTGGTTGGCCTTTTCTCCAACCTTGCCACGGACAGTGGTTTGTTCCTGTATTTCCTATATAATTCGAGTCGAGAGGGGAAAATTTTTCTAGTAGGTTATCGAAAAGCTTTTTAATTTCAGGAGTCAGATCACCTTGTGTCCACCATTCCCAAGGATGAATATTCATTAGAGCCGCCGCGTAGAGCGTTGCTGCATTATTGTCCTTTTCATGTGCTTTTTGAAGTTTTTCCATTGCATCAGCATAGGCTCTCGCATCAACACATACATATTTCCCTGTTGGATCTACATACACTTTGTTTCCCTGTGCATCGACACATACTAGTAGACCAGATTTGACATCGGCGTTGAGTGAAGCCACTTCGTTGTTTGCATTGGAAGACACTTGCTCCACTAGCACTTTGCTAGAATTATCATGCACTGGCTCTTTATTAGTGCGTTTGTAGCGTTGCGTAAGAGCTTCTGCGTAATCCTTTTCCAGCGATCGATCAGCCGCCTTCTCCTTTGCTAAATTGACGGCTTTGTAAGCCAAATTTAAGCAGGCATCTGTGGCACCCGTGTTAATATCTGGACCGGCTGCCATTGCAATTCCCCAGTAGGGCATTGCTGCTTTGGTGTCGTACTTTGCAGCCTGATTGAAGGAATGGATCGCTTCCGGGTGGTTGAAAGCATAAAGCAGGGTCATGCCTTGGTTAAGATAATCCTGTGCCTCTTGAACATCCGATCCTTGTGTGATAATTGGGTACTTATGATTTCCCAGACCTGAAAAAAGCGGTTCGGTGTAGCCTGGTGGCAGGGCTTTAATGCAATCTTCAATGTAGATAGCAGAAGCTTCGGCATTCCCTGGGTGTATTGCTAAAACTAGCACAATGACAACACACGCTATCAAATACTTTATCAGGGAAAAACTCATAAGCTGAATGGATTTTTAAATGGGGTGTTGCCATCGCAGCTATCGATTTCTTCAGGGCTGTAATAGTAATGTGGTCCATTTTCGGAGGGAGAACCATTGTCGAAGGGGTCTTTGGCTTTTTTGCTATCCCCTGGATATATCTCCACCTTATTCCTTAGCGTTTCCCATACAAGGGGCTTGTCATCTGAGCCAAAGAATGAATTTGTATCTAGTAGACCTCGATGGTTGGGGTCAGCCGGCCAATTGAGGGCAATGAACTCTTTCCAAGCAAAAATGGCGGATTGTGTCAAAGTGGCCTCTGATGCAGGCTTACCATTAGAGAAAATGTCTTTAGGTATATCACCACTGATGGTGATCGTGTTGGGGTCGTCTGCTGCTTCACTCGCCAGTGTATGGGTGGGGTAGCTCACAACTAAGAGGCTAAAGAGTATAATTCCAAACAACACACCTAAAATTCTGGTTAAACTTTTCATAGTTCCCCAAGTCATTGTGTGGATAGAAGGCGATCGCTGACTTTAGACATTTTGTACTTAGCGTCCTGTTGGTTTGTTCGTTCTATTTATGAATTATTAAGTTATTGAGCTTCAACGAGAAATAGATAAAGTTGGTATGTTTGTGTAAAGTTATATTGCTGTGAGCCACAGTTTACACAATAAGTTAATTTTGTCAATATACTAAATTGGTCAATTAATTTCCCAACTAGAAGCTGAGGTTGGTTCCAAGAGGTGCGATGACGAATTACAGATACCAAGTCAGCAGGCGTTTAACCAGAAGTTGGCGATCGCTTTCAACTGCCCTTTCTCCACAATCTGTTCGGTTGCTAAAATTATTTAGAAGCTTTTCCAGCAATTCTTGCTTCTTCTAGCCAACCATCAACCAACGCTTGATGGTTTTTCACCCACTCTTCGGCATTACGACGGATATCTTTTGAGCGATTTTGACCCTTATGGGCGAGTTTTTCTTGGGTAATAAGATCCTCAAAAGGAACCTGAACCAGTTCAAACCAGCGTTTGGCGGCTGGGTTAGCCTCTAAAAATTGCCGGGAAGCCACAAAACGCGCTCTATCCGAAATAAATCCCAGATTCTTACCGCCTACCGTGGTATCTTTTTGTGTCACCTCTTTTCCCTTTTCTCCTGGTAAAGAGGTAAAGGGAACTTCTAACCAAACCACATCTCTACCAGTTTGTAACACTGAAGTCAACCAATCAAGATTAAAACTGTTATAGAGTATAGGTTTTCCTTGCTGGTAGCGAGCAATGATATCTGCCTTGAGAACTTCAAATTCTCCCTTATCCTGTTTGACGGTATCCTCTAATCCGTAAACTTTCAAGTGATGATCAATAATCAGTTCACAGGCAAAACCCGGATTGCAACCCGTTAAATTTGCTTTACCATCTCCGTCTGAGTCAAACAGTTTGGCAAGTTTTGGGTCTTTAAGTTGTACAAGGTTCGTAATTTTATATTGCTCGGCAGTCTTCTTATCAATCGAATAACCTTGAATAAGATTACCGGAAACAAACATTCCAACACGTTCCAGTTTCTTTTCACCACCAGCTTTTTCAAAAAAGTTGGCGTGCAACCTTTCTGAAGTGGTAGCAACATCTATTTCGTCATTACCGAGACCAAGAAATATAGTGGTTGTATTCGATACCTTTAGTTCTTCGACTTCATAACCAAGCTTTTCTAAGCCAATGCGAAGGATTTCTACAGCAAATTGTGACGCTACTATACTACTAGCAGCAGGGCGTACTTTAACCCCCTTACCAGGTAACTCTACTTCTGTCGATTGACTGCTACCTGGAGATTTTGTAGCGTTTTCGGGAGTTGATTGGCAGGCAATTAAACCTACAAGCAAGGCTAATACTATAGCAAAGGTCTGTTTTTTTCTGTGTTGTTTCATTATTATTGGGTTAATCAGCTTTAACTGATATCTCACCTAAAAATAGAAATCGGAAGCCAGGAGTCAAGAAAGAGAATTTTTTATCTTTTGTTGTGCGAAAAACGCATCAGGGTATTTTCTAAAAATAGGGGCGCTTAGGCTAAGGAGAAAAAAGTTTTTCATCCTATTTTTTGAGAGTGATCGCTCATCGGTCACGCTCGTGTAGTCGAAGTGTTAACTCTTAATCTGGAAAGGAGAAAACCGATAGGCCCTTGTTGCAGCCAAGAACCTTTGCTGCTGACTTTCCCCACAGCCTGAGTAATCCGGTCAAGCATAATCGCTAGCAAGACAATGCACAATCCTCCAACAGCAGCCAGTCCCACATCCAGACGACCAACGCCCTGCAACACCATCAATCCTAGCCCTGGCACGGCGATCATTGAGGTAACTACCGACATTCCCAATGCAAACAGGATAGTTTGGTTTAATCCAGTGAGAATGGTCGGCATAGCTAGGGGAATTTGAGCCTCCCACAAAACTTGCCAAGGAGTTGACCCAAAAGCGATCGCCGCTTCCACCACTTCTTCAGATACTTGCCGGATACCAAGGTTGGTGAGGCGAATCAGAGGCGGAAGTGCAAAGATGATGGTTGCCATCACCCCAGGAACTTTACCAATGCCAAATAGCATGACGACAGGAACCAGATAGACGAAGATGGGGATGGTTTGCATGATATCAAGGAGGGGTCGCACAAATCCCACTAGGCGATCGCTCCTGGCACAGGCAATACCGATGGGAATACCGATCGCCACGCAAAATGCTACCGCAGTCACCACCAAGGAAAGTGTCACCATTGCCTCCTTCCACGCCCCAACAAAACCAATTAAGGTCAATGCAGAGATGCTATAAATCGCAATCTTTCTCCCTGCCACCTGCCATGTCATCAACCCAATAATCATCAGGAAAATTAGGGGAGGAATGGATTGGAACATCGCTTCTATAGAGTCAAGCGCAAATTTAATCGGGATGCGAATTACTTGGAAGATGGGACGAAAGTTGTCAACGAGAAAATTAACCGCAGCGTTAACCCAATTATCTAGAGGTATAGTATAAAGCTCAAAGGGGTTTAATATAATATCCAACCCAGATTGGCTCTTGGCAATGAGATAAGCGCCTAGAGTTAACTCATTTAACACAATAGAGCCTCCTGATAAAAATGGCAAAAAGAGCGAGGAGTTAACTTAACAAAAGCTGCTAATACTAGCAAGAATAGTTTGTTTAGTGCCCAATCGCCTGCCTGCGAGAATAAATTTTTTCTAGAGTAAATCCCGCAATACGCTCACGCGATATCCGAGGGTGGATTACCTGCAAGCGCCCGTCCAATCAACTTTTCAGCCTCTCGTAATTCTGAACATTCTACAGCAAGCGTTGCGGCACCGCGATGGAGAACTGAATCTAGTCGGCTCAAGGCCAAATAAGCCTGCTACTAGTACAGCACGGCGTAAATAAACCAACCATTCAAAATCAACGAAACGCTTATGCTGTCTTCATTTTGAATTTTGAATTTTGAATTCCGCGCAGAGGTACTAGGTCTGCGGCAGCTTGCTCAACAGAAAAGGCTGCTTTGGTTAACTCCAACGCGAAGGTGGTATCACCCCTTTGGCTAGCTAAAAAAGCTTGATCAACAAGTTCCATTGCTTCTAGATGAAGAATTTCTACGTCTTGCATTTTTCAACTACACTGGTACGTGGTGTGTTAAATTCGACGACACAGACGTAGCCGGGTGGCTTTTAGGATGATAATTGTTCATTTAGCCCTTAAATCGCACCTCGAAAAATTTGTTTAGCAGTTAAATTCAATTCTGGGAAAATAGAAGAAACAATTTGCTCATCAGAGCGAAATTGTGTGATTTGATATTCATCATCAGTCAACTGACAGATAGAAAGTGTTGGCTGTTTAGGATTCCCGGTAAATCTTTTAGCTCCCAGCCCTAGGTAATCAACAATCCAGTATTCGGGAATTCCAATGCTTTGATATTTCCCAAATTTCGTGTAGTAATCATCATCCCAATTAGTAGAAACAACTTCCACAATTAATGGAACTGAAGCACCTTCAATTACAGTAGATTTTTTCTTCCATAATGGCTCATTCACAAGATTTGTCCGATTTAATAATAATACATCAGGTGAGTAACATGCTTCGCTCGTGGGAGATTTTACTAGTGCTGTTTTTGGGATGAAGTAAGGTAAATTTAATCGAATATATTCAAAGCTTATTTGACCAGCTATAAAACCTACAACATCCTCATGGTCGCCTGTAGGTTGCGCCATTTCAATTATTACTCCATCGTGTAGTTCGTAACGTCCGCCTTCTGGACGCCATTCTGTAAATTCATCAAAAGTTACTAGTTTAGGTAATGCTTGAGTCATACTGTTTCCTTTTCTGTAGATGGTGGTTTATTTTGCTAGCTTGTTTCCTTTATTTATGCCACCTTTTTTTCTTACTTATTTGTAGCCAAGTTAGGTTTATTTTCAGTCAACCTTCGGATAACGTTTTGCTATCAGTTAAAATTGGGGCATCTGCTGTAATAACTAAATTAATAATTTTCTACTGAATGTTGCTAATACTAGTAAGAATATCAGACGCTTCAACAACACCTTTAAATTTCTCTTCGCTATCAACCACAGCAACCGTTTGTCCTTGTTGGTAGAGGTGAAAAATACCTTCTAAGCTGATATTAGCATTGGCTTTAGAAAAGTTTTGCAGCATCACAGAACTCAGGTCATCACTTCCTTGTCGGATAGCTTCAAAAAGAGATTTTTTCGTAACCATGCCAACGAGTTTACCACCCTGATCGACAACGTACATTTGTTTGAGGTGATGGTGTAACATTTTCTCCAGTGCCACTCTAGGGGAGTTTTGACCGAGAATCAAGGTAATGGTTTGACGAGCAATTGACCCAGCTTTGAGGACTTGGGCGCGGTTGATATCCATAGTAAAGGCGCGGATGTAGTCGGAGGCGGGTTGGGTAATGAGTTTGGAGGGAGTACCGACTTGAACAATATAGCCATCTTTCATGACGGCAATGCGATCGCCAATTTTTAGCGCCTCATGAATATCGTGACTGATAAATATAATAGTTTTGTGCAGTTCTTTCTGGAGGCGCAGCAATTCATCCTGCATTTCCCGGCGAATTAGTGGATCTAGGGCGCTAAATGGCTCATCCATGAGTAAGATATCAGCATCTGTCGCCAAAGCACGGGCTAAACCCACCCGTTGCTGCATCCCACCACTCAGCGAGTCGGGCAAATAATCCGCCCATTGCGCTAAACCCACCAATTCTAAGGTTGAGAGTGCTTTTTGGCGGCGAGAAACTTTGTCCACTCCCCGCACCAAAAGACCATACTCTACATTCTCAGTAACAGTTTTGTGGGGAAACAGCCCAAATCGCTGAAAAACCATCGACACTTTCTTCAGGCGAATCTCCCGCATCCGTTTCTCGTCCACATGGGCCACATCTTCATCATCAATGTAAATATGCCCGCTGGTGGGCTTAATCAGACGGTTGATGCAGCGAACCAAGGTAGATTTTCCCGAACCGGATAACCCCATCACCACAAACAATTCCCCTTGATTAACCGTGAGAGATACATCGGCAATGCCCAGTATATTAAGAGTAGCTTGCAAGATATAATCTTTAGATTTGCCTTCTCGAAACAGTTTGAGAGCAGCATGAGGCTTTTCTCCATAAATCTTGATGAGATGCTCAATGCAAATTTTGGGTTTTGAATTTGTCATTGCCTGACTAAAGTAACAAGTAACGAACATGTTATGAAACTCTAAATATATGGTGCTTCTTCTACTGATGGCTCACCAAAATAGAGATTTATGATTTATTCCAAATTTACAAAACTGGCATTCAGACTTCCTGTTTTTGAATTTAAGTATAATAGACTATCGTTGACTAGCTTCCCTTTCTAATGAGCGAGAAATAATAGGTTAACTATCTAATTTGGGAGCGGATCTCAAAAGCTTGATATTGCAGCAAATTAGCTAAATTCTTTTAGGCATGTCTGGAAATTAGGGTTGCAATAGCGTTCGCGGAACGTGCGCCCTTGGCACATAGCGAGTAGAGCTTTCAGCAGGTCGCGCTCACTTGTTACTATTGCTCTTTTGGCAAACTCTTGTCAACTAACTTGTCAATAATAATATATTTCTCCTACTTTTCCTTCTTTCCTAAGTTATTATCAAGCTATCTTTTAAAACCAACTAATACCTTTACTGATTTCATGAGGCGATCGCACTCCTGACCAAATCATCCGGCACTTCAAAAATTCCCAACCGCCCAATGTAAGGAATCGGTATAATCTCGCGTGGATTCTCCAGCTTCCAGTGATATTGCCCAGGCATTCCCCAGCCAGACGCAACTTGCGAAAACTTGCAATCAACTATTGTGACAATGCCAATAACTTGACCGCGACGGAGAGAGATTAATTCTGGGATTATTACCTCTATTCCTTGACAAAATTCTTTCGCTGACTGGTACTCTTTCTTGGTACAAGTCTTGGCTGCGTGAATCAGAATGTCGCCGCGATAATGAATGGGCCAACCACGGTTTTCAATATTTTTGAGAGCATAAATAATTGCCCATGCCCAAGGCTGACGAACAGATAGCGCTTTCATGGGTTTTAAAACTCCAGCAATTGAATGTATGCGTCTAATGCCGCGATCGCTGGATGTGGATGTATTTGCGACTTCAGCCCATTGCAGATTGTGGCAATAGTTCCAAGCTCTATGAAAGTGAAATGAATATTGGACTGACGGTCACAACAGCGATGTAGAACTGTTAGAAGAACAAAATTCAACTGTCTGAGAATTACATCTTCAGCTACATGAAGTCGCCAAGTAAGGTTTTCGGAAGTAACCGAACGCCAGGGGTTATCGAAAGAACACTTTTCAACTTGGGGCAGCACTTTTACCTTAAACCTGTAATCCCTGTCAGTAGTAGAACATTCATCAGGGGCAAGAGCCGCCCATTGTTGTAAAAGCTGTTGGTAAGTTTTAATCATTCTCAGTTCCCGCATAAAAGACAATGTTTATCCTCCAGTAGAGCCTTAAAAACTACGACCACGAGATAAATTCTTGAATCTGGTAAACTGATGGTCAAACAAAAGCTTGACTGTACCTGTGGGGCCATTGCGTTGCTTGCGAACGACTAACTCAGCAATGCCACGATCTGGGGTATCGGGGTTATACATTTCTTCGCGGTAAAGCATGATCACAACATCACTGTCTTGCTCAACAGCACCACTGTCTTTTAAATCACTAAGTACAGGGCGTTTATCGTTACGATGTTCAACTTCGCGGTTGAGTTGGGACAAAGCCAGTACAGGCACATCCAAATCTTTGGCTAATCTTTTTAATCCTCGGCTGATTTCACCGACTCGTTGAGCCATGTTCACCCGTGAATCAGTATCAAGCGCCATCAGTTGTAAGTAGTCAATGATCACAAGCCCAACACCACCGTAATGGGATGAAATTCGGCGGACTTGGCTACGAATTTCATTAAGAGAAGGGCAAGATTCGTCGTTGATGAAAATCTGTTGTTCACTTAACTGTGCGATCGCCACGCTCAAGGGTTGCCACTGGCTGTCAGAGACATTCCCAGTTTCCAAGAAGTTATTTTCAATGCCAGATTCGCTGCTCAAGAATCGCTGTACGTACTCATCAGTAGACATTTCCAAGCTGAAAACGCAGATCGGCATCTTCCCAGTTTTGGCAACATTGAGAGCGAGATTACCAGCCAAAGCGGATTTACCAACAGAAGGACGAGCAGCCAGTACATACAACCGTCCTTTGCGAAAACCACCGCCGAGTATACCGTCCAGGTCATAAAATCCACTAGCCAATGCTGGTGAGCCTGTACCAGCATGACGCGCTTCAATTTCGGTAAAAGTGTCGGCTAGGGCATGAGAAATATGAACCAAGTCAGAGGCAGAATGCTCAGACTTAATGCAGTAGACTTTTTGTTCGGCTTCGTCAAGAATTACAGGTAAATCAGTTTCGGTGGCATAGCCGAGTTGAACAATCTCAGTGCCAGCAAGGATTAACTGCCGCCTTTGGTATTTTTCCATTACCAAGTCAGCTAAAACATCGATGTTCACAGCTGACACAGTACGGTCAACCAGACTGGCCAGTTTATTGCGTCCACCGATACGGAACAATAAACCATTATCAGACAACCAGTTGGTAATACAAAGCAAGTCTGTTGGTAATCCCTGCCCGTACAGTCGTAGGGCTGCTTGATAAATATCTTTGTGGGCATTGATGTAAAAAGCATCTGCACTCAGACGATCGCTCATTCGGCTCATGGCGCTTGGGTCGAGCATGATGCCACCGAGTATTACTTCTTCAGCCTCAATGCTTTGAGGGGGTAAGCGGTCTTGTTGAGATGTGAAGTTTGATTTGTCTTGTGTCATAAATCCTCAAACAGAAGTCGGAATTCGGAGGTTGGAAGTTGCAAGTTAAAAGTGAAGACAGGGGCAGGGGAAGTCAGGAAGAAAGCCGAATTTGGATAAAATACTTCCGACTTCAACTCATGCAGCTTGCGGATGTAAGTAGGCATACATGGAGGGATGTGTCAGCTTTAACCAATCCAACCATTTGAGCGTTGCACCTACGTCTTCTCGGTCATAGCGAGTGCTGAAAGAAGCGATCGCTTTGTCCTTGCCAACTTCATCCATGCGGTCTAGAAGTTCAGAGAATGTGGCTTTATGCCAATCAAGAGAACGATTTGAGTAGTAACTGATGGGTTGGTCATTGGGTTTTGATTCTTCAGTTTGCGGTGTAGATGAAGAGAGAACTTTTGACCAATAAACCAGCAGTTCTTCTAAACCAGCTTTACTCACCTCCAAATTGCTGATTGATTTGATCACAGTGGGGACTTTTTGCTGCCAATTAACCTTGTCCCACTCGGCTCTCTCCTTGGCGATTAACTCCACCAAACGGCGATCGCAGGTTTGGTAAATCTTGTCTCTGCAAGAAGTGCGCCAGGGGAAACGCCAAGAACGGAGCTTGATTTCATTTCTGTAAACTGCGGGTAAAGGCTCAGATGCCAAGATGCCGGGGTCAAGCAGGATGTGATTAAGCAAATCATCAATCGACTGAAATTTTGGTTTGCTTGGTTTCTTATTCGCTTGTTTGTTTTTATCGAACAACTCCGCCGCAATAGTTGCTCCTCTTGAGGGGTTATCGGTTTGTTGCGAAGACTCGAAATTTTTTGACAACGAAGTGGGTTGTTGTGGGGTTGGTTCTTCTGGGGTTGATTCTTCTAAACTTGGTTTTTCTGGAGTTGGTTTTTCAAGGTTTAGTTGTTTAGTTTCACACACACACGATTCTTGGGTGAGAAATGCGTTTTGAGTTGGGGGTGGTTCTTGTATGTGTTTTTCTTCTAATTTATTTTCTTCTAATTGTTTTTCTATATGAGGGGTGGATGACCCACTTATGGACGATCCACCTATGGACGATCCACTTATGGATGACCCACCTATGGATGAATGATTTTCTCGAAATAACTTTGTGTCTTCTTTGCTGGTAAAAATGTAATATTGCCAGTCAAACTTACCATTGTTCGGATTGTTCTCTTGAACTCTCACTAAATAGTCATTTTGTTCAGCGTTTTTGATAGCATTACGGATTTTGTCTCGTTTGTACCCCAAATGTTTTTCGATTACCGTAAAATTAATATCAAAGTTTTCATCGTGAGAAGCTACCCAAGAAATTAACCTAAATGTTGAATCAGTAACGTTGTGATCACGAATTAAACTGTTGGGAATTGCAGTAAACTGTTTAGAGGGTTTACCATTACGAAATCCCATAAAATCCTCCTTGAATATTAATAATATTGGATATAAACCTCAGCAATAGCGATAACTTGAGGTCATCTCCTACCCCCTACGTGTGGTCGAAAAGTTAGATTAATCCGTGTGCTAACGACCTTATTGGTCTTCGGGACTTGATGCAGATGAGTACTTTGACAACCCGGAAGCATCACCAGCAGACTCCCATGCTCCAGCCAAAAGTCAGTCGGCTTACCTCCGATGGGCTTGATTTGGAATTTCCTCACCGAACCTAAACTGATTGATGCGATTGCAGGATTTACACCCATCGAAGCTTCACTATCGTTGTGCCAGCCGATACTGTCTTGTCCACTTCTATATTGATTGCCAATGACGATGCGAAAGTTATAACCAGCAGTTGCGGTGATTCTGTCGCGTAACTTAGCCAGAGCGTCTGTCCAAGGTAGTGGTTTGAGTAGTACGCTTTTAGAGTAGAGGTAATCACAGCCTTCATCGCCATAAATGCACTCTAGGCGAGGCACAGGCATTGTTTTACCCAGCATACGTATTTGATTCTGTTGCCATTGCAGTTGTTGACAATGTTGGTAGAGTGCGTCAGCTTCAGTAAGAGTGAGAAACTCTGGATAATAGTTAACTGGTAAAACAATGGTTGGTTCATCAAAAAGCGACATCTGTTTCATAATTCTCCTTTGGCGATTGCCCGAACGATTTCAATAGCTCGTTCTTGTGAAATAGCCTGTTCTGGATTTTTGTAAAACCCAATGATTTGAGACTTAGGACGAATAATAATTTGCTGCCCTGTTGCGCGTTTGTCCCATACAAAGCACGAGATGGTAATGTTGTCTGTTGCCCAACGAGTACCCCGTTTATCCTTGCGAAAACAGAAGCGCGGCATGATTAGAACAAGTGACGGCGGGTGTTGTTGCAAGAAATCCGCCCGATCATCACAGGGTTCGAGAAAGCTGGTAAGTAAAAAAGCAGCGACACCCACACGCGCTTTCTGGTATGCATTCTTGATGATTGATGCAGCAAATTCCGCGTATGGTGGGTTAGTACAAATCCAGTCGCACTCTGGAAATTTTTCCCATGATCCGGCTAATGTTGCATCGTAGTGAAAATGTGCCTGCTTGTTCGGATCGATGTCGTTAGTCCAAATATGTTCTGCATGAGGCCACACATTCAACAAAGATGCGATCGCTCCATGCCCCACACAAGGCTCACCAATCACACCAGATAACGGAACATGGCGCAGTAATTCTGTAGTGAACCATGATGGAGATTCGTAAAAGTTCAGAGGATGCCGGGTGACAGTTTCGATGACGGTGATTTCTGGTGCTAATAATGGTGTAACAGTCATACTTCATCCTCACTAAATTCAATGTGGCTTAAAGTCTGAAGTTCAACAGCTAATCCACTTAAGAAGTTTTGGAGTTCAACTGTTGCCAATTCTTTGGATATCTCTTTTTCTGATGTGTAAATAAGTTGCTTATGATGCCCAAAATAAACTTCTATACGAGTTAAGTTTTGCTCTGTGTCAGTTAACAGAGTTAAAGTAAATCTTCCAAGTTTGCAGAAGTAATACTGGCGGCGATCGCAAGGGTTGCCTTGATGCCAAGTAATATAAGGTTTTGAATCAATGTGAGCGCTAATAGATTCAAAATCAACGTGGAAAATGTTCATCTCAGTCAGCATCTCGCCACTGTTATAGCGGTCTGTTATATGCTGCTTAATTGCTGTTACTGCTAAACCGTCAGGAATATTAATGTGAGCTTCCGATGTGATTTTTTCAACTACTGTAACTATGGCTTTCATTGTTGTTACTCTAGAGATGCAATGAGTGTTTTTGTGTGGCGATTGTTACTTATTGAGCGGCAATCGCTTTTTATTTTGATTATTAGGAATCTTGAAGTGACGACACTTTCTCAGATGTGTATTATTTGCTAGAAAAGTCATCTTTGTAACAAATAATTTCAAAATGCTGTTAGTTGCTTGACTAAGTAAAAGAGAAACTTTTAATGTTATTGGTAATATTCGATGCTTCAGCAATAAATTCCATCTTTAGTTAGCGAACGTTTCTGTGGTGGGGGCGTTCGCTTTCACTTGGTCAGCACTGGTTCTTTCTTACTAGCGAAAGCCCCCGCCTGCCTTAGCGCTGCACCAGGACTAGGGTGAGCGAAAAATTCTTCTATAGCTTTGGTCAGCCCAGCCGCAACAACCGGATCGTGACAAGCGTAGACATAGATGGGCTGTTGCACACCGTTAACCAATCGTGTTTCTTGGCGATCGCCTAGTTGTGGGTAGAATGTTCTCACCCATGTACCCAAGTGTCCCCGGTAGTGAGCGCCGCTCAGGGGGACTTTCTTTCCGAGTTTGCTCTCTGCAAAGTTGACCACGCCGAGCCAGCGTTCTTCTGAAGGGGTTAGCAATTTCCTATTATGTTCAGCCAGAAGATTCCCGGCATAGTCTTTGAATTGCTGTTCCATGTATGGGTTGAGTCTGCCACCTGTGAGTTCAGCTAAAGTTTTCATGGCCAGGACAAGAGTATGCAATCGTTGTTCAACTGGGGGGAGGGCTGATGTAGTGGATTGTTCTTGTGGTTGAGTAGCGGGTTTTGTCCACCCCAATAAATCTTGAATCCAGGCACGAACACCAATGCTTTCAAAAGCTTCACAGGCTAATTTTGCTTGTGCGGTACATCTCTTACCAGCTTCATAGCCGTAATAATGAAGTATGGTTGCTACAGCGACATCGGGAATACCGGACTCAGACCATGATTTAATCTCAGCACCTTTAAAGCCTTTGTAGATAAGCCTTTCAGCCAGTTTAGAGCGAGAAATATCAGCAGCAGTTTTGAGGCTTCTGAGCAATCCAGCATCATTAACATTTGCTAATCTGGCTGCTGCCCGAACACTGGCCTTGCCCTGACCATTAGCGTCGATTTGAATCTCTTGTTTTATCTGGTCGATAATTTGAGCGATTTCGATTTGTGACATAACTTTAGTTGGGTGATAATTTTTCCTTGTTGATTAGAGAGAATTAGACATTCACGCGCACCAAACTTTTTTCACCGACCAATGAGAAGCGACTAAACATTGTCGGTGTTTCAGTCAATGTTGGCGATAGCAATTCGACAAGGTAAAACCAAAACTTATCTACAAGTACAACCCCCAGAATCAGCCGTTGTTTTGTGTCATCACCATAAGAACACAGGATTACTTTCTGCCCCAAAACGAAAGCAGGTTTTTGCACAGTGAGGGTTTCTAACTGCCCAGTCCCAATGATTTGATGTTCTGTAGCGTGGACAATTTCATCACCACAGATGACTGTATAAAGCCAACACTCATATTTCCATTGCACACCAGAGCAATAGCCAAATGTTCTTGTGGTTTTCAGGTAAACTCTCTCCAGTAAATTCACCTCAACGGATGGAATTGTTCCACGCCAAGGTGGAGAAAGATACCAACTTGTTTGAAGTGCGTTAATATTGTCAATCATGCTTTTCTCCCTAATAAGTAATTAATTGCTTCAACATCGAGAGCAGCAATGCGTTTTTTAATTGATTGTGGTGGGTTATCAAAAAACTGTTTAAGATGCCATCTCCGAATTTGGTAATGTCTAGCAGAGCGTCTTGTAGCTTTGAGCCATCCTCTTTTTACCCATCTTGTGACAGTTGAGAAATTCAATTGAAGAACTTGGGCAATTTCTTTACAAGAATAGTTATCAAGAGTGGGACGGGCGGAATAACCTAAGCTATTTAACTTCAGATAAATTGCAATTGGTGTGCGTTGATATCCTCGCCTTTTTAGGATTGAAGCTATTTGTTTGATTGTATAGACTTCAGCTTTCGCCTCAATAATTGCGAGTTCTTCATCAGTCCATTTTGTATACATTTGATTACCTCCTTCAATGAAGGGAATGTGTTTTAGGGAAAAGGGGAAAGGAATGAAGAAATTTCCCTTTAACCTTTTCCCAGGCGAAGCCCAAGACTTACGCCGTGACTAACTCCGTTCTCTCCAGCAGTCGTTGCAATTTATCGCCAGTTAGCTGTTCTAACGGTTGGTCTAAAAAATATTCATCAAAAATGGATTTATCATCAGTAGACACGTCCACCATCGACAATGACCGCACAGCATCAAGCACGGAGTTAGAATACTGCTGCTGGACTGAACAACGCCTCTTCACCCACCAGTCACCGTCAGTGCATCCGACTTGCCCCAGTTTCACGCCGTTGTTGTTGTAAATGCCATCATCGAGAATTTCAAACCCGTAATTCTGGCACTCGTTGAAGATATGCGCCATGATTTGGTTTTCAGTCGTGGGGGGTGTTGCTTCTTGTTCCTGCACAGGTAATGAGCCGTCTTTATAGTGAGTGCAGATGAAGCGATCACAACGCATTAGAGTGTTGGCACGAAATACTTCTTTGTCGTTGATCATGACTACCCAGCGTTGCGTTAAGTGGTTGTCGTCATGGCTGATACTAGCTATCAGTTTGTCATCAGCGTAATATTCGTAATCAGAAAACGAGATTTCGACTATTGTGAGGAGTTCGGGAGCTATAGCTTGGGCTTGGTCAGCGATGTAGTTGTCGAGTTCGGCTTGAGCGAGGGCTTGGTTGTCGGGGGCAGTGGGAGCGACTTTCTGAATCTTGCTTGCTTGATATTCAACAATCGCACTAATCCAGGCATCCTTGCAGCGTTTATCGCTTACTTCGACTGTGCAGGCGATTTCGCTGTAGATTTGCTTGAGTCGGGCAATAGATTTCAGTTGCAGCTGTTGTTGGCTGTAGATTTGGTATGTCATGATAAGTAGTACTCCATCTTGATGGTGGATCTTTTGAAAGGCGATCGCTTCGTTTTGCAGACTGGGGCGGTCGTCTTTTGTTTTTGGCAAATTTTATTTGCTCTAATATATGTAACTGTATGCGGTAGTGCATACAGTTGTCAAGGGTTAATGCAAATAATATATGTATATATACATATTTTGTATGCACTAGTGCATAATTTTGTGTTAATGTAGCCTACAGGTACGATGGAGGGATGAGCAAAAAAATGTTTTGTAGGCTAGCCGTGCTTATGGCAGAAAAAGATCCACAGCTGTCACAGAGACAGTTGGCAAAAGAAACTGGGTTAGATATCACAACGATTAACCGCTTGTTCACAAATAACTTCAGCCGCGTTGATGTCGGTACAGTTGAAGTTTTGTGCAATTACTTTACTAGAGAAGTAGGTGATCTTTTTGAAATGAGAAATCCAGAAGACATACCTCAACGCAAATCAAGAAAGCGTTCCAACTCAGAGGTTGAGGCTGCATGAGTGCTTTTGCCTTTGGAAAACTGAAAATCAACAGTATTGTTCTTACTCCTCTTGCAGTGGAACAGGTATGACTAGGGAAAAGAAACCAAAGTCACGATACGCTGCAACAGAAGAAGAAGTGCCGCAATATGGAGACAAAGTATGCTTTGAAGCTGCTACAGGTAGAGTCAGATGGAGATAAGACCTCCTTAAAAGTTGACTCTTCAAGCACTGTTCAGCTAGAGGTGGAATAATGACTAAAGCACCCCGTAAGCGCAACAAAGCCACCTCTGCTGCATCCAATGACAGCACATTACCAGATGACCAAGACCTTGAGGATATCTCCCTTCAGGAAAACCCAGCCTTAGCAACAATAAACGTTACTGCCGTTGAAGTTCCAGAATTAACCGAGCAGGAAATTAGCGATCGCTTGCATCTGGAGAGAAAAGTAGAGAGGGCATTTTTTGAGGCGGGAAAGGCTTTAATGGAGTTACGTGAGCGCAGGCTGTACCGCTCGACCCACAAAACCTTTGAGGAATATTGTAGGGACAGGTTTAGTTATACTTACCGCCATGTAAATTATCTAATAGCTGGTTGTTTGATAGTTGACAATATAAAAATGGGAACTAATAGTTCCCAAAATGAAAGGCAGGATGAAATGGGAACTAATAGTTCCCAAATTTTGCCCACATCAGAAGTACAAGTTCGCCCTCTGGCAAAGCTAGAACCTCAACAACAGCCAGGAGCATGGCAGCAGGCGGTAGAAAAAGCAGAGGGTAAAGTCCCAAGTGGTAGAATCGTGAAGGATGTGGTGCAGCAGATAATGGAACGCACCAAAGTACCCAATACCTACCAGATCGGGGAAGTGTGCCAAATTTTAGCCAAGGACAACCCGGAACTTAGGGGCAAAGGTGGATGTTGGGGAATAGTCAACCATGTAGGTGAATTCAGCTGCACTGTAAAAATCTGGGATGGCGAGTACAGTATTGGGCTGAAGCACCTCAAATCTTACAATTACTTACCTGCGGAGTGTAAGCAGATGCAGGTGATTTGCGATCGCATCAGTCGAGTGTATTCCGATTCGCTGGAGGAGACAGTCAAAAGTCTGTTGCAGTTGTTGGGGAAGCTGAATCGACCTTATCTTACGGCGGTGGAAGAGAAATTATTGACGCTTCTGGAGTCGGAGTATGGGAGAATACCCTGAACAATTTTGGCAATTTGGCATTCAATGTTTTCAGGTTGCAGTTTCAATGGAGTTAGCAACACAATGGGACAGTG
>NZ_JACJSH010000037.1:0-75314 GCF_014698055.1 Nostoc sp. FACHB-133 | reverse complement strand
GACTAGCAGCACAAGGGTATCAAGATTCGGGGGAAAGATGATTATAGCGACGCGCTGCTCTCATTTATCAGAATCTTGCTTATAAGAAATCATCTTTTCATAAGCTATTTCTTCCAGAGCGATCGCCTACCAAATAGTTATGCTTTATTATTCTTTTCTGGCATAACTCCGATGAGTGCATTTTCTATCTCATCAAGTGCAATGTCAATCGCGTCTAACCGCTTGCGATTTTCCCACTCTTGATATGCGATCGCGACCTCTGAATCAGTTCCTAGCCCTGTGCTACTGCCTACCCTGCCTATGTGTTGATGGCAGGTATATTCTGGGTTGTTGCCGCGCTTTACAATCCCTTTTAATCTGGGCTTTGGGTTCCTTTTAAAAATTGGCTTGTGTGATTGCCATTTTGCGTATACATAGCAGTAGATTTCACCATCTTTTTTGTATTTTTTGCGTACCTCATACTGATGAATCCAGACCCCAGATTCAGACATTGGTTCATTGACCAGATGCTGCCTGATTTCCTTTAATTGTTGAAGCTTCTCTATGATTTGGTCGATGCGGTCTGTCATGGCAGTTACAAGAGTTATGCCTATTGAAAATTTTAAGACATAACTACTTTAACTGCGAAGCGGTGTCCGCAATGGCTACACCCGCCAAAGGCATCGCCTACCGAGCGCGAGAGCATCTCTAAGACGGCTGGCAATTTCCCCAGGTGCGTAGGACTGGCAGCTACGCTCCATATTGCATCTATCCGGTTAGACATTTTTACTAACTAGTTTTGAAATTGATAACAGGTTGTGAGTATTGGCTAGGAGGTGAACTGCGATCGCGATGCCTTTGGACGCAAGTTACGCAAATACAAGGGTGATAAAGCGAGGTTAACAACGATAGAAGAGATCGCTGTTAACCTCGCTTTTTGATCAGTCTATACAGTTAGTGCCAGCATATTAGCATTATTGTATTAAACCTACCAATTTCCTAACTGCGCTGCTGACTCAGCGCTTTCCTTATCTGACTATCTTTTCATGTTTCAAGACTTAAGTTATTAAATCTCACCTTATATTTGATATTTGACTGGCAACTGTGTTGCCTACCCGACGGCGGCGTTGCCGCGTCTCCCCACTGGCATAACCGCGCCACCATCTCAATTTTGTACTGCTTTGCCAATGCTGGCTTTTATACAATACTTGGTAGTCACCACTGAGAAGAGCGGCATTTTGTATCAAGTTCTGATACCGTAGTCACGCCCCCTATATAAATAGATATTAATCATCATGACTACCAAATTCATCATAACTACCAGACCGTAACTACCAAAACCCAAATCCCCAATCTCAATTCTTAGCGTGACTACGGGCGTAGCTTGCAAAGGCGATCATCCTGACTGCCTAATTTCTCTGCCTCTAATTGACTACGGCGGGATCGCTTGCCTCACCCCTTCAGACGTTAAAGCCACCGCTCTTGATTTTGCTCCCGGCAGTAGTTAGACAATGGCCGCGATGCCTGCGGTTCTTGCTAGCCGAAGCACCTTCTTCGCCCTATGCTTAATTCCCTACGCGATCGCTGTTAACAGTCGCGTGAGTCTTGTGCTGCTAGCTTTTATACAATATTTGGTAAGTATCTCTAAGTTTTTTAATTGCAAATTGCGAATTGGTATTACCCTGCCTCCCAATTAATATTCTGGTTTTCACACAAAGCGATCACAATAGTATGGTTAATGTTTTCAATACACCTTGATGGGAGCAACGCATGATAGACTCCAGGAAAATTGCCACCATGCGTCGATGAGTGATGATTTCACTGTTGGGCTTACTTACCCTGCTCATCGGTCATGGGATGGCATTGATTTACCGCATTCAGCCTGGAGTCTCGCTGTGGTTCCCCCCATCAGGGGTAGCGATCGCCTTAACTTTCTGGTTTGGCCCTTTTGGTATTATTCTCACCGGACTAGCATCTTTTTTGATGTCCCCCGCTTGGGGGTTTCATGGTTGGGAGCGATTAAGCGCTTTGGCGGATATGATAGAACCTCTAGTTGCCTGGTTGCTTTACCGTCGTTTTTGGAGAGGTTCTCGAACACTAAATACCCTCAAAGATGCTGCCGCTTTTATTGTCAGTGTACCTCTGATTGCCAGTGCTACCTTAGCGATTATTGGTAACTTAACTTTTTTCGCAATAGGTAAAATGCCTATTAGCAGCTTAGGTACTAATATTCCCCATTGGTGGTTAGGCAATGCAATGGGAGTAATGGCTATTGCACCTACTGCCTTGTTAGTCATCACCCCTTATCTCCAGTCTCAGGGCTGGTTATTAAGTGCTGAACCATTAAACTCTTCATTTGTTTCGCCCATTTTTCCACGTTCTCGTCGCTTTCTACTAGAATTCAGCACTATAATACTGCTTTGTGTAGTAATAGCAACCATCACTGTTGCCGAAACTAATCAGAATGGCTTTAGATTTCAGCAATTATCTTTTTTGAGTTTTGTGCCTGTAATTTGGGCAGCAACTCGCTTTGGTGTCACCTGTGGGATGTTAACCTCCAGTTTTTGTGTACTGGTGACGTTGTTTTTCTATCTAGTTGCATACCCCAACGCTATATCCTTGTCCACGTTTCCCTTAGAGGCGGAAGTACTGCACGTTCACAAATTGAGTTTATTGGTACAGTGTATTGTTAGTTTATTAGTGGGCATTGCCATTACAGAACGGTCAAAAATTCAAGTAGAGTTAGCAGTAGAAAGAGTCAGATTGGGGGAATATCAGGCCCGTGCTGAATTATCAGAACAACTTATCCAACTCAATAAATCACTGGCGCAAACCAATACTTCCTTACAAGAATCCCACCAAGAAAAAGATGAATTACTCAAGCGCGAACAAGCCCTCCGCAGCCGTTTGAGTAATATTTTGTCAAGCATGACTGATGCTTTCATTGCCGTGAATCGAAATTGGGAGATTACCTATGCTAATCACCAAGCAGCAAAAATTCATAATTTAGCACCAGCAGACTTGATTGGTAAAAACTACTGGGAACAGTGGACTGGGGCTAGTACAGAGTTTGAGCGAGAATATCAGCGATCGCTCTTAGAAAATATCCCCGTTCATTTTCACGCATTATACGCACCGTGGGATATGTGGTTGGAAATTCACGTCTACCCTGCTGAAGATGGACTGGGGATATTTTTTAGAGATATCACTGAACGCAAACATGTAGAACAAGAACGTGAATATCTGCTCATGCGTGAGCAGATTGCTAGAAGTGAAGCAGAAAAAGCCAATCGTTTAAAAGATGAATTCTTAGCAGTTCTTTCCCATGAATTGCGTACTCCCCTGAACCCAATTTTGGGTTGGGCAACGCTGCTGAAAAAGAATAATTTGGAAGAAGCTATAAAAATACGGGGAATAGAAACTATTGAGCGCAATGCTAAATTACAAATTCAACTAATTGATGACTTATTAGATGTCTCCCGCATCCAACAGGGGAAAATGGCTTTAAATATGCAGCCTGTGAATTTACCTAATACTATTGAAGAAGCCAAGGAAACTGTAAGACTAGCAATTGAAGCTAAGAATATTAGTCTGGAAACTGTACTAGACCATAACATCGGCATGGTTGCAGGTGATACAGGTCGTTTACAGCAAATTATCTGGAACCTGCTTTCTAATGCCGTTAAATTCACTCCCTCAGCCGGAAAGATAAAAATCATATTAGAACAAGTTAATAGCTATGCCCAAATTCAAGTTCAAGATAATGGTAAAGGCATTAGCCCAGAATTTCTCCCCTATGTATTTGATTATTTCCGTCAAGCAGATGGCACAACCACAAGACAATTTGGAGGGCTAGGTTTAGGGCTAGCTATTGTTAAGCATCTGACAGAATTACATGGTGGTACTGTGAAAGTAGACAGTGCAGGAGAAGGCATGGGAGCAACATTTTCAGTCAGATTACCATTAATGCCTGATAGTGCCCAAATAATACCAAAAATCCGACAATCCAATAATGCTTTAAGTTTGCCAGGGTTGCATATATTAGTAGTAGATGATGATGTAGATACAGGTGAATTTCTCACCTACATATTGGCACAATCTGGAGCAAAAGTGACGGCGGTTGCATCAGCAGGTGAGGCTTTAGAAATCTTAGCCAAAACTCAAGTAGATTTACTATTGAGTGATATTGGTATGCCAGGAATAGATGGTTATATGCTGATGCGATTAATTCGAGCTATGCCGTTAGAAAAAGGAGCGAAAATCCCAGCGATCGCACTCACAGCTTATGCTGGAGAAATTAACCAAAAACAAGCATTAGCTGCCGGATTCCAAATCCACTTAGTTAAGCCTGTAGAAACAGAGAGATTATTTCAAGCAATATCAGATGTTATCAATTAATCAATACGTCCGCTTTTTTGAGTTGAAGTAAATTAAGCAATCTTACTTGTGACTAAATAAAGAATTGTCCTTTCCAGACCCACCAGATTCAGATGGAGTTCAGTTTTTGTCTCAATAAAACTGGTTAACTGCAAATTACAGGGGTGAAAAAGCACTGATAGCTTATAAGCAATAATTAACACATCCTATTGCTTGAAAGCCCTCAAATGGAGTTGACAAGCGTGACATCATACTAGATTTCCCTGGTTGCACGAACCTTCTATTTACGCCAAATCGTACCATTTGAACCTCTCTAGTTTTTAGAGTCTGAAATGCTTGTAAGTTATTGCCATCACCCCATAAGAAGTATGCGCTCAAGTGAAAACCTCTGCCATAAGAGAGATGGTTTTATTTAAAGTGTTTTTTTTAATCAAGGTAATCCACAAAGACAAGCAAAGCTTACGATACAATTCATAGATTATAGATTGAGTATGGCAAGAATGATGTTGTATCTTGTTGCTTAATTGATGACTGATTTTGAGTGTGAAGGAAGTAAATTTATTAGAGACTTTGCTATTAGCTTTCCAACAGATTGATATGCAATCAAGTATAGCTGAGAAGAAATCAAAATACTTCGCTGTTTTTTTTAGTGTAGAAATACTATATGGAGTGATTTTCTTGATTATTAGGCTGCTTCTATTTGTGGGGTGTCTTAAAACTGTATTTTAATCAAAGGAGAATTTCACAGGAGCATAGGAACTCCAACAAACTTCTTCCATAAAGAGCGAAAAAAGAGATAAAAACTGAGGAATAACCGTCAATTATTAGTAAGATTTAGGAATAAAATTTTAGTTATACAAACTCATTTGATTCATTAATTTTGTTCATTTAGCAATAATCAATAGCGCCCAGTTTTTTTACATTCGGTTTTGTTTATAGCGATTCCCGATTTGGTGAGGTACGTTTTCAAAGCTACTAACCTTGCTAACAAAGATTTGGGTGTACCTCAGTTGCTTAGGAAACGCTATAAATCCCGATATCGCTTTTAGTTTACCCCAGTAACATTGAGTTTGTAGTCCAACCTAAAACTTCTCAAAATGCTAAAACTCACAGAGAAAAAATGAAACTTTTAACGATTGACACCAAAAACAATTGTTACGTTATTGACGCTAATGCAATGAACCACCTGCAACAAGATGTTGCTAGCTCTTTTACTTTAGAGAAAGGGACTTTTGATATAAAAATTACCAGTGGTCGCTATAGTTATGCTCAAAGCGAAACTGAAGGCGAACCTTTGGTTGTACTTTGGATATATGGGGTTGATGGTAGTACATTTATCAACAAAAACACAGGCGCTGAAACAGGTGCAACTTGGACAACTTTAAACGGATATAACAAGACGTTACAGTTGGAAGTCAAAGAGAAAGCTGTTATCTGTGCCTTGTTTTTTGATGTAAATAATAGTGATAATAAAGGAGCGGTTAAGCTTTTAATTAGCAGCAATAAACCACATTTTAATCCTCAAACTCTAACAGTTGCTAGTAAAAATAACTGTTATGTTCTTAATGAAAAAGTTCTATCTAAGCTGAAGCAACCAAATTCTAATTTTATTGAATTGGAACCAGGTAATTACAAGCTCAAAATTCGTGAAAGCAACGCAACTTATTGGTCTTCTGAGCAAAAATTCCAATTAGAACCTTGGGCTTTACTATGGATTAAAGATGGAAAATTTGTTTCTAATCTTACTGGTCTTGAAGTTAAAGAAACTTGGTGTTCGCTCAACGGATTACAAGAGGAATTCATTTTAGAAGTCAAAGAAAAAACTACTATTTTAGGATTTTTCTTTGATACCTACAAAGAAGATAACAAAGGACAAGTCGTTCTAGAAATTAATACAGTGAGTAAGACTGTAGTAGACGAAAGCTATAACAAACAGCCGAACCCGCCAGTAACAGGAGTGCCAGACGGTAATGTTAAAGAAAGCAATGTCACTACTGTAAGCGCTGGTGGTGGAACTAGCACTGGAGGAGGTAGCTTCAGCGGTGAGAATGATTTCAGCTTCAGTTTCGATCAAGATCAGATGGAGCGAATGTGGCAAGAGATGGCAGCCATGCTCGAAAGCTCAGTAAGCGTAACGGCTCAAAAAGACGAAAATAAACAAGCCTACTGGGAAGGTCTTGAAAAATCGATACTCAAAGGCTATCAAAGCCAAGCTAAGACACTTGCCATGCAGGTAGCACGGCTTGAGTTCATGATGAAGACTCTCATACAACAAACTGAGGTAAATTTTAACCAAAGCTTCCAAGGTTGGTCTAGTTACTTTAATAAAAATCTCAATGACTTGTTTATTACCAGAATTCCCAGAATAGTTAATGACCAGGTTCATCTGGCAATTACTGAACAAACCCAAGAAGTTAAAAACTTAGTAATTCAACAGATACAAACAGAACTCAATGAGCGTGTTGAGTCTGTCGTTAATCTGAAAATTACTAATCAAGCTCAAGAAATTAAGACTTCAGTCGTTCAGCAAATGCAAACAGAACTGGAGCAACGCATTGAAAACGTTGTTAATGTCAAAATTGCTAATCAATCTCAAGAGATTAACACTCAAGTCATTAACCAGATGTCAAATGACATTGACCAGCGAATTGATAATGCAGTTAATGTCAAAATTTCTAATCAAGCTCAACAAATCAGCAATCAAGTAATTCAGCAGATACAAAATGACATCGATCAGCGTGTTGATAGTGTCGTGAGCCTGAAAATTTCTGATCAAACCCAGAATGTTAAAAATCTGGTGATTCAGCAAATGCAAACCTACGTTGAGCAACGTATTGATAATGTAGTTAACCTCAAAATTGCTAATCAAGCCCAAGAGATTAACACTCAAGTTGTTCAGCAGATACAAAATGACATCGATCAGCGTATTGATGCAGTAGTTAACCTCAAAATTGCTAATCAAACCCAAAACATTAAGAGCCTGGTAGTCCAACAGATTGAAGCTGATTTCGATCAACGTATCCAGTCTGTTGTTAACCAATCTACAGGTAACAATGTTCAGTTAGTCGTTAATAATGTCGTCAACGAGCTTGATAATCGCATCAATGTCAACTTAGACCATAAAATTGTCAACTTCCGCAATGAAGTATTTACCCTCGTTAATAATGAGATTAACCAAAACTTCACGGAGTCTCTCAAAACGACGATTTTATCAGATATCAAAAAACAGCAGTTCTACATTGATATGCAGTCAATCAAAGCTGAGGTGGAGAAGTTCTACGCCCGTTTAGGACAGTTTGAGAGCCAATTATATTTACGTGTTGAGCAGGGAGATACCCAACTTTATAATTGGACTCTCGAACAACTTATTGCCCTTCAAGGTTGCTTAACCGATCGCCAAGCTCTGGTTGAGATGTTTGAGGTCTTTGCCAGTAACCTTAAAGACGAACTGAATGGTGCTGAATGTGTTCATCCTAGTCGGTTTACCCCTTGGGTAAGAAGAACTTCGCAAGCACAACTTGAGCCTAAGCGGTATTGAGTTAGGTCGAGGGGAAGTATTATCTTCCCCTCGACCTAACTCAATACCTTCTAGCTTATAAAAATGTAAGCGTATTTCTTTATTGACTGGGTTGAAAACTGTTTCTACGTATTTCAATCGCCAGGACACTCGAAAATTGTCGATCTGTGCAAACTCATAAATCTTATCTGGCTCAAAAATTAATTCACTCATGACAACTCTGATACAGTTTACAGTTCATTTTCGGCTGACGAAAATCCTCAAGGCCCTATTGTTACTTAGCTCACTTGTTCATCAAAAATCGTCAATACATCAGGATGGCAGCGTTTAACGACGACTTTTATCCCCAAGGCTCCCTCGCTTTTAAGGTCATCAACGTATCCGGGGCAGGCAGCTTTCGCTTCAACAAAACTTTGAAAAGGACCAAAATAGTAGATGCAGTCAGGGCATTGGGTGGTAACTTCTGCCCAGTAATCACTCTTCAGTCCTTGGATAAATCCTCGAAGCAAAAATTTGATTCTGTTAAACACAAAGGAAAAGGTGAGAAGAATAGTTGCTATTAAACAGCATGACTATTGCTGTGATAGCTATCCTCTGCCGAAAAGATGAGGATATATAAAGTCAAATCACCACTTACTTCTAGTCGAGTAACAAAGAATAAATTGAGAAATTTCTAGATTCTACGAACGCTAATGTACAGCTGATTATTTCGTGAGCGGGTTTAACCTACTCGGTATCACCGTGGTCGGGTAGCAGGACTATATCGCTATAATCTTATTTCCCGACATCCACTTAAAAGCATCTACAGTAAAGCATTCAGCCGACTAACGCCGTTTTAATTTCTCCCTGACTTAAAGCCTTCACCACTTAGAAATTCTTCATTGATCAGCAAGAGAATTTTATCTGTGTCCTTTCCCTTGTTGGCATAGCTGGCAGGATTACTGGGGTCTTTCTTGTTCTCCATGCCGAACTTAGCATTATGGCTAATCACCTCATCCTTGTGAGCCTCAATCCAATCACGTACCAGCAACCCGTTACAGCCCGATAAATCTCTGAGTGCTTGGTTAGTAATTGCGAGGCGATCTGAGTCCCCAGTTGCCACAGTGTCATTGTAAAGACAGATAGCTTGATAAGACCTGCGGATTTTTTCTACAGCTGCTAAGGTTGCTTTACTTCCCCAGACCTCAACATCGGTTTTGGCTTGCCAGTCAATCTCTTCTTTGATGGGTGCAACCTTGGCAGGTGTGGCAGTAGTAGCAGGTGCTATTGCTCCCCCGTGAGTTACCTTGTTCACCACCTCAATAATTTTTTGTTCTAGCCAAGAATCTAACTCAGTGACATTTAGAGTAACTGTTTGGGGAAGATGTGCTGTGGTTTCCATTACTGCTTTCTCCTGTTGTAGTTGTTGGTTAGTTGTTTCTAATTGGTTATTGACTTGCTCTAACTGGTTATTGGCTTGGCGTAACTGCTTAACTTCCGCCTCTAGTTGAGCAGTTACGCGCTGTGCTTCTTGCAGAAGCTTTGCAACGTCAACGCGATTTTTGTGGTGTTCAATTAAGCGGCTAACTACTGATTGCTGGTTGGGTAATTGCCATTCACCCTGTAATTCCTTGAGATATTCAAAATCAGCAGGAATAGCGCGAATTTGAAATAATTTTTCTTTCTCTGGTGCATCTGGGAAGCCTACAGGCTTGGTGGTGTAGTAGTCTGCATACCCCAAAGTGGTTACAAGACTTTGTAAATCCTGATCAGTGGGAGCATCCTTGACAAAATGTCCGGCTAACCTTGCAGCATGGAGCATTTTAGAACCCGTTGAACGCTGGCAATCTCTCTCTGTAGCCAGCGCTAAATATGCAGCCCGGAGCGCTTTGCAGTTGTCTTGTTCTTCACCGTGTCGAAAATTTAAGATGGGGGCAATGTCTCCCTTGTCCCCAAAGTACCCACGCACAACCCGATTCAGGGAACCGTTGCGACGGCTGTCAATGGCACGATTTTGGGCTGCAATATCAGTTGGAAATTCATTTGCCACCTCTGCCAACAGTGCTTTAGTTGATGGTTCTTTTCTTAGCCAGTTCAACCGCTCGATGACGTAACTAGCAGGGTAAAGGGTAGCGATCGCAAATACTGGCTGATCTCCCCGTTTCTTCCCTTGTCCAGTGAACATTACCTGATAGCTTTGACCCTCAACAGCTGCAAACTTAGCACGAGCGAGAATTTCATGGGGACGGCGGCCAGTGGCAGCAATCAAGCCTACTGCTACCTCATGGAGGTCTTGGGATTCTATCAGTTTACCCGTTACCTCTAAATATTCGTCTGGGCTGATTTCTTGAGCATTGTCCAAGCGTAAGCTTACCCGTGTGGTTTCGTTGCGTTCTTCCCAGTCTTTCTTATCCAGACCACACAGCAATAAAACATAGTGCTTTAACTCATAACCTGTTACGTTGCCTTGGGCATCATGCTTGGGTACAGAATCAGCGTTTTTCCCTTGATCTAAGGGGAGTGACTTGAATTTTTTATAGAAGCCAGCCCGACTCAGCACAGTGCCTAAGCTTTTAATGCTGTAGCTGGTTTTGGTGTTAATAAACTCGTTAAAAGCTTCGCAGTGTGGCTTGATCTCTTCAAGGCTTTGCAAATCCTTGACCGCTTCAAAAAGTTGCTCCACTTGCTCTTGAACTGCTTTTGACATCTGACTGACTCCCTTTTATTTATAAGCTGTTATTAATTTAACTAACAAGTTATTTAATGTCAATAACCTGTAAGATATATTTAACAGGTTATTGACATTAAATAACAGGTTAAGCTACTCTAATAACAGGTTGAAAAAACCACAGAAAAAGCGGGCTACTAACCCGCAGCTTAAAAATAAAAGGTATTCTCATGTTACTCACAATTGCTAAACCTCAACAATTCCAACCTACTAGCGACTACTTTGACGGAGAATTCGACGCGGCGATTGGATTACCACCCAAAAGCCAGGATGGAGACTACTGGCGGGGATATCTCGCCAAGGTAAACGAGACTGGTAACACACCGTTCTAAAACCCAAAGGGAGGCTAACAACCTCCCTTAATTTTGCTTACTTTGTCAATTTCTCTTGTGGCTGTATCACGGAGTTAACTGGTTGATTTGTAAATCTGCCAGCGATCGCACCCACGGACAATAGCCCGATCATGCTGAAAATGATTAGCTTAATTGGCAAGTCGCTAATGCTAAAGACGTGTAGCGATCGCTTCTCAAATTCCCAGTTAACCATCATAAATTGCACTGGATTAAAATCAAACCACTCTTGACTTTTGATTAACTCAACATTGCATTGGCTAAATTGTTGATGCAATTCACCCTCTACATCTGCCATATCCTCTACATAAATAGTCTTGAGGATTTTCACGTTACAAGGTGGTTGATTCCTATGAAAGTTATCAAGTCGAGCTTCGGGATTACGAGATAACCCAATTTTGCAACGACGGAGGTAACAACCAGGAATTAGCCCGTGATAGCCCTCTGCTTCCATTAAATAGATAAATCCCGGCTCATGTTCATTTTTAGGCTGATAGATAATTGTCGTAATATCATCCAATTCCATATATTTATTTCCAAATTATTTTATTAGAAACTGTTATTTTTTTGCAGTTCAAACAGTAATATCTTTTATCCTTTCTTACGGTTAAATTTGCGTGGCCACAGTGGGGACAATAAGGCTTTGTGTCACTTTGGCAGCTACCCCCTATAGTCGGAAATGACGCGGCTGACATCACCGTGTCAGTGCTTGCTATGCTTGAGTTTAAGGTATCGCGTGTCAATCTCGTGTAACCCGTGTCAGGGGACTTGGCAACTCTTGCCAGTCGCTTTGTCTCTTCTATCAATGAATAGTTGAAACTAACTTTATCGAGATTAGGTAAAAAATAAAGCTTAGGTGAACGAGAATCGACTACTAAGGCTACTCTCAATAATCTGGCATCGTCGGTAACTAGCTCATTCTTATGTTCGATGTATTCTTCGATAGCGTCTAAATTGCGAGTCAATTTAGCTAGGTTAGACTCGCTGTTTTTGCCCTTTCCGTAGGTATTTAGGTAATGTCTAATTTTGGAAATGCCAATGATGATTTCGGTAAAAAGTGACCGATCATCGTTGGTAAAACCTGGGATTTGTTTGGTCATCACTGATTGACCCGACACAATCCAGCCGATGTTATTATGACCAAACTGTTTCAGAATCTTCTTGAGGTTTTCCCCTGCCTTGTATGGCTCACTGCAAGAATTCAGCGTGTTATCTAATTCATCCCACGCCCAAATTTGAAAGAAGTTAGCAGCGAATGTGGGGTTTTGAACTCGAAAATTTCCGTCGTCTAGGCAATCATCAAAGGATTTAATCGCGGCTGTTGTGTCGCCATACTTAAGGAAATGCTCTAAAGGATAATTACTATCTTTGAGTGAAGCAACAGCACCGGGGTAAGATACCGTAACCAGAGTATGAGGTACTTTTTCACCCTTGCCAGTATTGCCGCGAGTGCATCCAGCCTTGACAATTTCGCTAATCATTACCGCAGTGGTTGGGGTTTTACCAACGCCCGGATCTGCTATCAGCCGATAGCGGATAGGGTGACTGACTACATAGTTGATAAATTCGTCAGGAGTGCCAACCATCAGCTTAATTTCATCTGTTTTGATGGCTGGGCCCATACGGTAACTGACCACAATACAATCGGTTATTTCCAGCTTGCGAACGCTTGTTATTTTGAATAGCCCTAACTTTTTAGCCAGGGTTTCAGAATGCTTGCTGATAGCCTCTACAATCGCTTTAGGATGCACAGAGCGCGAATACCCATAACCAATGTCTACAACGCCGTCAGGCTTCACCTGGAACCCTTTAACGCTTAAAGCTAGCCTGAGATCACTAAACAAGGTACGCGCTATTTCGTTGGCGATTTTCCCATTGATATCAAAGCCAAATTCACCATACACGGGTTCTAATAAATCACCAAGCAATTGTTGCTGTAGCTGACCTACACGCTCGTTCAGTAGCTCGATTTGCTCTATATAGTTTTGGCGCTCACTGGTGATCGCTTCCCCAACCTCATCTAAATTTTCGTTGTAGCTACTTGCCAAACTCTTGATAATTTCAGCTTTACTTTGATGCCCGTGGTGTACTTTCTCACCCCAGTTTTGCAACCTTCTGAATAGCTGCATAGCTTCAGAGGTAATAGAATCGTGTTCATGATAAATCTTTTCTAATTCCTGTGACTTGGCAAGTTGAAAGCGTTTGTTAGCCTCCGCTTCTACTTGAGTTTTAAAGTTCAATTCCCATTGCTCAGTCTCACTTTCCAGATATTCAATACGCTGGGTATCTTTTTGAGTCTGTGTAGATAATTGATTTAACTTGGCTTGCAGTTGAGCAATGAGAGCTGTGCTTTCTAGTTTGTTATGACCTAACGAGTTGATGGTATTTCTCGCTTCTTTGAGTTCATCTTTCAAAGATTCTAGCTGGCTAGTAACAGTGGCTAACCTTGACTTGCTCCTTTCAAAATCCCTGATGATTTTATGCAGAGTTTGACCTGCTTGTTCATTCTTACTTTCGGCATGGGTTAATAGTCTTTGTGATTTAGTATCCGCGACTAGATAAGTAATAAAACTTGCTGGCAACGCCCCTATACCAAGCATAGAGATTAGTTTGGCTGTATCGTTGGAAAACCCTCCAGAAGCAAATGCCAAGCCAGTACAGAAGCCAAATACACCAAGTCCTAACCCGTGTATTGCTTTCATTGCTTCACCTCTATATAATCGCCTAACTGTGCCTTAAAGCTTGATAATTTCCCTTGAGACTCAACAGTTTTTAGCCGTGATTCCTCAGCTTTAATGGAGGCTTGCAACAGCTTTTGATTTAGTTCGTCTTTGCTATGAACGGAAATGCTTGTATCGGCAACCGTCTTCACTTGGTTGACATCTAAAACAACTGATTTTTGGGTAGTTACTTCTTTTTGATTAAGGTAATCTAAATAATTCCCTTTGACTTTCTCAATCTCGGTAGCGGCTTGGATGCCAGCACCAAAAGCCTTTGAGTGTTTACCAATTACAGTGAATTTCTCGCGTGTCAGGTCAAGCGCTGCTCCGGTAAGTTTCAATGCCCGTGTAGAACCTTCATAGATTTTCATACCTTTATCTAGCTGGCTTTGGCTTGCCTGCGGAAGAGTTTCAGGAGGATTTAGCGGATCTGAAATATGATACTGATTGGGCTGGAATGGTGGCATCATTCCCGGTACTAAGTCAGGGGTGACAGTTAGTAAGCCAGGAATGCGACTATCTATCGGAATAGTGGCAGGTGATGTGGCAGATGTGGAATTAGTGCTAGATGTCGAGTTCTGTTTACGTCCTGCCAACTTTTCTGCTACAGCAATAGCAGCTGCTTTTGTAGTGTTAATTTTAGCCATTGTTCAAAAATTTTCTGGTGTTGACTAGGGATTGATATTTAATTTCCAATTGCCTAAATGCTTTGTCGATTTCGCTAAATTCAAGCGCTAATTCCTCATCTAAATCGTATTTTTTGAGGACAAGATTTAGCTCTGTTTCATCCGTCTTTGCATCCTGAATTTGGCTGTTTAAGTCATCTTGCATGGTAGTATTGACGGGTATCTGATGCTTAAAAGCTCTCAAAACTATTGAGAGCATTAATTCTGGCTTTATCTGCTACCGACTGTGTTCTGTGGAGTTGGCAGCAAGAATTATTCTGTAAAACCTTCAAACTTAGCTACCTCTGAGTCACCAGAAGCAGCCCATTCCAGATAGTTGAAATATTGCTTAACATCACCAAAAGCTACATCACAATCGAAACGCAAACCTTTAAACTGTGGATGCTGGCGGATTTGCCCAAGTAATTCCTGAGCTTGAGCAACTAGCTCTGGTAAGGAATTACCGCTCATATTTACCTCTGATTCAATGCCGGAAATTGTAAAAGTCATGGCGTTAGTACTCTTTCTAATAACCAGTTAACAAAGTCGAGGGGAGATAACAGGATGTTGATCGCTCTCACGCGATTAGCTTTTTTCCCAGTTCGGTGATGATGCCTTCAATTTCTTGGGTCAGGTCAGTTTCATCTGGGGTAACTTCTGGCTTTTGCTGTGCAAGTCCAGCCAAATCTCTAATCGCTCCCAAATATCCTTGCTTTTGGTGTTGCCAGTGCTGATTGATACCCTCTGTTAGTTCCGCATCTCGCACAGCTAAGTTATTTAGAATCAGTTGGTTCTTAACTTGGGCTATAGCGTCTACTGCTGCAATTTCTTCTGATGCCTGTCTAGTTAGCTGGTCAATCAGCGTCAGTTGGGCGTTAGGGCTTGAGCCGGGGGTAGGGGCTGTTAGATGTTGCTGTTGCCCTTGTCGGGATAGGGCATTTTGTGGCTGTTCTGTGGCTGGCTCAGATGCTTGCTGTGTAAAATTTTGTGAACTTTCGGACTGTTCCGGTTGTGTAAAATTTTGTGAATTTTCAGGTAACTCTGAGGTGCTAGCCACAACTGGCAATTCTGGCTGAAAGTATGAGGCGATCGCTTCTAAATCGGCTTCTGAAACTGCCTTTACAGTGTCGAAATCATCAGGGCGAACATGGCTTAAAGCCAGTCTCAAGCTCTGCTCTGTGGTCATATACCTTAAGCAAGCATCATGAATGCTTACTGTGTCTTGTGTTGGGGCTGCTGTGGTTCTCTTTCGTGCTGCCATGATTTACGCTCCCTTCTGTATTTTTTGGATTTGCCCAAATGCTTGCTGATAGCGGTATCTAGAAAAATCGTTGGGGTTTTTGGCAATGTACTGCTTCACCCGTTCGCTGCGTCGGAGTTGAGCCATTAATCGCCCTACTCTCCCCAAAACCCATGCTTGATAGGGCGACAAGGGCGACTCGCGATCATGAGTGTTATCGGCTTTTTTGGGGTAGGCATCTCTGAAACTGGGGATTCTCCAGAAGGCTAAATTCTCCCAAGTGACCAAAGTCGAGCGGCTAACACCCAAGACCTCAGCTAAATATGTCTTGGTAGATGGGAAATCAAGGAATGAGTCTAGGTCTGTAGAATGTTTGCTCCGTCTAGGTTTCATGGGTTTACTACAGTAATCAATGTGAATCAGATAGTAACTAGCTAGCAATCAGAATAAGTACACATCACAATGTCGCTCCTAATCGCTAAAAGCCAGATGGGGTAATACTTTGGCTTACTCGTAGGACGCTAATTAGTGGCTTGTTGTTGATCGATTGCCTTAGATGCTAATATAGCAACAGGTGCGTCACTTAGTCAACTAGGAACTAAAAACCGCTCTTGGTAGGTATTTGGAGCCATAATTGAACAAAAGTGTTTATATAGTTGCTCTTATGCCTTCAAGCAAGCCACGAATAACCTTGAGATTAGATGAGGAGGATATAAAATTTCTAGACCATTGGGCGAATAAAGAGTTTTTAACGGTTCCCCAATTGACCAGGGTGCTAGTAAAACGGGCGATCGCAGAACAAAGGAAAGCAGAACAAGATAAATCAGTATGACAGAAGCACAAATTCAAGATATTTATTCACGCCAAGTTGCGATTGCCAAAATGATTGAGGCAGGACAATGAGCGATATACCAAGACAATACAACGGGGGACAACCCAGCAGACTTGACCGAATTGAAGCATTCCTAGAACGGGTAGCCGAACAGCAAAATAATTTAATAGATAGGCAAGCTACCACACAGCAACAGTTGGATGATTACATCAACACCGCCCAAACAGTTTTAGCTCGTAATGCTGTTATGGATGATGTTTTGCTGGAACTACGCGACAGCCATGAGGAACTTAAGCAAAATTTTCTAGAGAATCAGCGCACTACTAACGCAGCATTAAATCAACTTGGCGCAATATTGGTACAGCTAACACGGATTGATCCGCAAAACTAGCGATGCCTACGGCGGCAAGCTACGCAATGGTGCTACTAGTATATGAAGAGATTCCCAGAGTAGGTGATCACCTTGCCAATAGTTTGTATTTTGGAGAACTAGACAAAAGATATAAAACTTTAGCTCAATTCATCTAAAGTTCACAGAATGAATAGCAAAAAAAATGCTAGTTACACAGCCTTCAGCTTTTTGAGTGCGATCGCAAGGATTAACCAACGGTAAGCACAAGCACGCACAAAGAAACGTCTGATAAACGTTTCACCACAAGACAATGCAACAAGCAAGTCTAACGAATTTATATATTCTTCTAGCTTACCGACTAATCCCTACAATCTGCAAATTTAAAAGTTAAGGGGCTGTCCAAACCAACAAAGGACAACCCAATGAATAAACCCCTCACTTCTGACAGACAGGGGTTTGCGAATGAAAAGCCTACTATTCTAACGCAAACTTTCCCCAACAATCAAGAATCTCGAATTTCGGAATTATCAAACCATATAAGCGATCGCCGAACTAGCACCAAATATTTAAAAGCGGGTTGCTGTGACGTTGCTCTAAGACCATGCCCCGACCCGGATGAGTTACTGCAATCGCCTAACCTCAACTTACAGAAGTCCTTTTACTTACAGCGATTAGTCAAGCTTGGCTGGTTTAGTGGTCAGGTGGCCGCCGTACTTCTCCAAATTGAAGCCAAGGTTGGAGGGGTGGCAGTATGAATCACAAAGGATTCGGCAAGATAGCCTCACCCCAAAAATCACTAAATCAAGAACTAAGGCAGGTTTTCAGAAAATTCAACAAGCGAGGTAAGCTCAGAAGTACCCCTTGGGCTTTGCATGAAATCTCAAGACTTGAGTCCAGAGATGGAAAAGTCCATCAAGTTGTTGTAGCCTCCAGCCAAAATGACATGGCGCAAGGCGATCACCATGATAGCGAAATTCAAGTACTGGGTAATCATCAAGAAATTGAAGAACCATTCGCACCTTATAGTTTGCCAGTCAGAGAAAATTTTGAACCAAGCCACTGGCAAGAGTGGGGGGAGAGTGCAATTGACAGTGAGATAGCGGCACTTAACTTCAAATCGCTGTCAGGGAATGCCGCTTTTGATTATCTCCTTTACTCCGATAAAATCAGCCGCCGTAATGATGGACGGTTACGCGATGGGGATATGCGGCGATATGCTCACCTCTCTAATGGTGGGTGGTGGTGTAGTGGAATAAATATTATCACCGGTGAAGATTCCCTTTGGGGATGCTTCAAGCCCAACACGCCAAGAATAGATGAGGGTAACAGCAGGGCAATTAAGTATGAGCATCCCCCCAAAGTTGACACAGAAATTTTTGCCTTACGGATTCCCGCCCGGATCTGGGAATTAATTAGCCGCCGCTACGATGTGGCACTACCAGAAAATTACCAAAGTTTACCTTATGGTGATTTTTGGCGATGGGTGAGAGAGAATACCCAAATTCCCGTTATCATCTGCGAGGGTGCTAAAAAAGCAGCTGCAATCTTATCTTGTGGTTATGTCGCCATTGGTATACCCGGAGTATGGGGAGGCCGTCGCCAACCAAAGGATGAATACGGCGAAAATAACGGCGCACCATACCTGATCCCACAGTTAGCCGCTTATGCTCAATCAGGCAGGCGAATTTATTTCTGTTTTGATGCCGATGTGAAGCGCACCACGGTTAGAAGCGTGAATGGTGCGATCGCTAAAACTGCCAAGCTTTTATCTTTGCGTGGCTGTGAAGTCCGAGTAATGGGGTGGCATTTGGCATTAGGCAAAGGGATTGATGATGTACTAGCCGCTTACGGCCGCGACCAATTTGATACTATTTACTGCGATGCTCTGAAATTAGATGAGTGGAACACCAAGCAACTAAGGCGGCTCACATACACCCCAGATTTGAACTTAAATCAGCGTTACTTGGGTGAGTTGGCTATTCCTTTGGGTAAACAGCTAATAGGCTTGAAATCGCCAAAGAACACAGGAAAAACTCACTTGCTCCAGTGGCTAACTGACCCGATAATTCGCGCTGGTGAGAGGAGAGTGTTAGTAATTACCCATCGGGTGCAACTGGCAACCCAGCTTGTAAAAAAACTGGGATTACCTTTCATTACCGAAGTGAAGCAGACTGAGCAAGGCTCACATTTCGGAATGGGGCTAGTAATTGATAGCTTACATCCAAAAAGCCAAGCTAAATTTAACCCTGATGAGTGGAAAGGGTGCTGGTTGATTTTGGATGAAATCATGCAGCTAATCTGGCATTTGTTGAGCAGTTCGACTTGTCAGACAGATCGCGTAGCCATCATCAAAAACTTCAAACGCCTGCTACTGAATGTTGTTAATTATGGTGGGAAAATCTTCATTGCTGATGCTGACTTAAACGATATTGGCATTGACTTTATCAAAGGGCTAATTGGGCAAGAGATTGACACTTTTCTTGTGGAAAATACATTTCAGTTTGTAGAGCCTTGGCAGGTAAATTTAGTACAGGGTAATAATCCAGCACAATTAGTAAAAATCCTTACCCAAAAACTAGAGAATGGGGATAAGTGTTTTGTTGCTTTGTCTGGACAACGGGCTAGTTCTAAATGGGGTTCTCGCAATTTGGAGGCGTACTATAAAAAACTGCTGCCACACCTGAGAATTTTACGAATTGATTCTAAAAGTACAACTACTCTTGGTCATCCGGCTTTTGGCTGTACAGATGATTTAAATGAGGTAATTAAAAACTATGACCTCGTTCTAACTACCTCGACCATTGAGACTGGGGTATCAATTGAAGAAAAGCATTTTGATTATGTTTTTGGGATTTTTCAAGGCGTACAAACTACCGATGGTGTCAGACAGCATTTATCACGTTACCGCCTTCCAGTCCCTCGTTATATCTGGCTTAATCCAGTAGGCATCAATAGGGTAGGCAATGGCTCCAATAGTGTCAAGGCATTACTAGCAGGTGAGTACATCAAGAATAAAGCCAATATTAAAAAGCTCGTTGATTTGGGATTTGAGGAATCGATAGAAGGCAATTTTGAGAGTATTTGCATTAATACCTGGGCGAAGTTAGGGGCAATCATCAATGATGGGATGAATAGCTATGAATCGCAAATTATTAGTGATTTGAAATCTGAGGGACATATCATCTGTGAAGTGGGCGCAGATGAGTTACCTGAACCCGCAGAAGTAGAGACTACTAAGCAAGAAATTTACAACAACTGCAAATCAGAATATGCGGGACACTGTGAAAATGTCACAGCGTCTGAAAGCATTACAGATGAACAGTTTTTGAAACTAGATAAACAGAATTGCAAAACTGAGTCCGAACAGTTAAAACACAGAAAAGGTGAGATTGAAAGGCGTTATAACGTGACCGTTACTCCCGAATTAGTAGAGAAAGATGATCAAAACTGGTATTCTATAATTCGACTAGATTACTACCTTGGCGTGGGTAGGGAATTTCTACCGGATAGAGAAATAAACGTCATGTCTACCGCTTTAAAAAATGGCGATGGAGATTATTTCATTCCCGATACTAATAAAAGCTTTATTGGGAAAAAAATTGATGCTTTAGACTGGATTGGGTACAAAGAGCTTCGAGAAACGGACGGATTGAGCAACAATCACCCATTAGCACAAGCAGTATTTGAGAAAGCAAAAACTCATCAGTCCGATTTGAGCTTAATTCTTGGCGCTAAGAGTAATATGTTTGCAAAGCTAAATACTCCCATGCAAGTCTGTCAAAAACTAGCATCTCTTACTGGGTATAAATTCCCCCGATTGCGGCGAGAGGGAACACGAGGCAACCAAGTCTGGATTTACGGTGTCCCCGCGCCAGACTTCCAAAAAGATGATGAGGGAAATCTGGTTTTGGTCGATGGTCACGCTGTTCCCGTTAGCGATCGCCGAGAGGAAGTTTTCACGGCATGGGTAGAGCGCGATATCCTAGCCAGAGAAAAAGCCGCCAAAGCAAAACTAGAGGCCCTTGCACTTGCAACAATTCCCAATTGCCAATTGTCAGCAGTTGCAGGAACCGAAATTAATACGCTGACCACATTACAAGAACAGTACGCAGAGCAAAAAACACAGACCCTAGCAGAAGAAGTTGAGTCAATGGTCATCACTCATGACTTAGAAAGTCAGGCGATGGCTACGCCCAGAGCAGGCATTGCGGTTGAGTTACCAGTTGAAAATCATCAGCAGTCCACAGAAGCGGTAATTGAGAAACTACTAAAAATTTCTAATTGGGGAGAAGTTGCGGTGAACCAAGCTGAGATTGATCAAGTTTGGCCGCTACTGTCAGAAAACCAGCGTTCGCATCTCTGGCAACTTCATCAAAAATATCAGCAGCAATTGTCTTTAGAGGAATTGGCACAGCAGGCGATCGCTACACAAGCTGAAATTAAGGAAACGGGTTTTGGTTCCCACTTCCGAAGCTATGTTTTGAAAGCTGTCTTCAGGGGAATAGCGATCGCTCGGAAATGCTGGGGCGACAAGCAAGAATGCTCAATTCCTTTAAATCAACTATTGCTAGCCAATTAAAATTGAATCAGAATAATGCACTGTTTACAGATTTTTGGATTTTTGCGTACTCAAATATTCAAAAGTTTAAAGATGTAAGTATTTAAAAGCCTGAGCATAGCTGGTACAGTAATAACATTCGCAGAGGGTTAAGTTTTTGAGTACGCAAAAACTTAGAGATTTAACAATTCAAGTTTTCAGCATTTGAAAAACTCAATATTTGAGATATCACCATGATTATCACAGTTGCATCCTTCAAGGGAGGGGTGGGGAAAACCACAACAGCAGTTCATTTAGCTACTTACTTACAAGCCTTTGGCGAGACACTTCTTATTGACGGCGACCCAAACCGTTCTGCTAGCGGTTGGTCAAAACGTGGCGCTCTGCCCTTCAAAGTGATTGATGAGCGGCAAGCTGCAAAGTATGCGAAGAATTACCAGCACATTATCATTGACACCCAAGCAAGACCGGAACAGGAAGATTTAGAAGCACTTGTGGAAGGATGTGATTTACTTGTGCTTCCCACTACCCCCGATGCTTTATCACTTGATGCCCTGATGCAGACTGTTACTACTCTCAATTCGTTAGGTGCTGATAAATTCCGCATCCTTATTACTCGCGTTCCACCTAAGCCCCGGCGAGATGGAGAAGAAGCAAGGGCAATGTTAACTGAAGCTGGATTACCTCTATTTAACGGTAGTGTCCGTGATGCAGTTGCCTTTCAAAAAGCCGCGTTAGCTGGTGTACCAGTTAACAAAATTTCTGACCCACGCGCCAAAATTGCTTGGCGAGATTATCAAAGTATCGGTCAGGAGGTGATTAAGTGAGCAAATTCAAAGGTATTTTGGATGCAGCAAAGGGTCGTGAACCTGAACCAGAGCCAGAAAATCAAAGCCAGGAAACAGAAATTCAATTGCCAGAAGTTCAACAACCTGAAAAGGTAGAACGAAAGCCCGTTGCCCAATTGCAAACCGAACCGCCAAAACGGGGACGACCCAAAGCCAAACGCTCTGACCCTGACTATGAGCAGGTAACTGCTTACATTAAAAGAAATACTCACACAGCAGTCAAAATTGAACTGTTAAAGTCCAGTCAGAATGGCGAAAAGCGGGAGTTTAGCGAACTTGTTCAAGATTTGCTAGAGCAATGGCTAAATTTGCGTACCTGAAATTTCAGATATTCAAAAACTTGAAAAGTTAAATATTTGAGTTTTTAGCTCGTCATTAAAAAGTGATGAACTTAACACTTAATATGGAAACAACAATTAATAGTGCTTGCGTAGTGAAATTTATATGGATTAAAAGGATTGATTGAATACGCAAAAACTTGAAAAGTTAAATTTTCAGATATTTGAGTTTTTGGCTATGTAACTCAAGTAACTGAGTATCCGCTTTTTTTATTTTCATCTATCAGAAGTATTAAGTATAAATACTTGCTTAAAAAGTAAACTTCTGGTAAAAGATGTAAAAAAATATTAGGCATATTAAATTAAAATAAATATTAATCAAAGTTCCTAAACCATTCAGGTAAGCGTGCTAAACGCCAACTTGGAACAGCCTAAATCTGTTTGTAAGGGAACAATAATGCTTCAACCTCAAAACTCTCACCATAGATCAACCGCCCTCATTATCGTTGGTGGGTTAGTTGCTCTAGCATCTCTTTGGGTTATTGCCTCTTCTAGCTGCGGGTCACTGAACCTTAAGCTATTACCTTCAGTTGATGTACAACTCACAAAGGAGGCTTGCCCAAAATAACTTAAAGCTTGAAGGCGATCGCAGCAGGAAACACTGGATTGCCTTTCCTCTAAGAAAATTGTTGGTTGAGAGCTTGAGCAATGCCTGCGGCGGTCTACGCTGGACTGGAGCAGGGAGAATCCACTCTTAGAGGTACTGCCCCTCAATAATCTGTGTTATCAGCACAGCGCCTCACTTTTCGGCTTCAGGTGGAAGGTGGAAGATGGAGGAATTGAACCCCCAGGTGTTATCCTGCTCTAGTTTTCAAGACTAGTTGCCCTCCCTTGAGCAGCATCTTCCATATAAACAAGGGGTATCTGAGGAGACTTGAACTCCCTAATGACTGGTTCCACAAACCAGCGCCGCGACCGCTTTGGCTTCAGACACCAAGAGTGGATTCGGTGAGGCTTGAACTCACAACCTCCTGTGTGCAAAACAGGCGCTCTCCCAATTAGAGCTACGAACCCATGAGCAGGAGTGGTAGGGGTCGAACCTACATTGCTCGATTTAGAAGATCGATGCCTTATCCATTAGGCAACACTCCCATAAATTGGTAGCCCCGGCAGGGATTGAACCCGCGACTTCCTCTTTGTAAGAGAGGCACTCTCCCAACTGAGTTACAGGGCTAAAAGAGCGATTGACGAGACTCGAACTCGTACCGTGAGTTTGGAAGACTCTGATGCTGCCATTACACCACAATCGCATTGAAGCTGATGATAGGAGTTGAACCTACAACCTACTGTTTACAAGACAGTTGCTCTGCCATGTTGAGCTACACCAGCATTTTGATAGTACCCCTGACAGGGCTTGAACCTGTAGAAAACCCGTTTTAAGCGGGTCATGTCTTCCAATTGCATCACAGGGGCAAGGTGGGTCGCCAGAGACTCGAACTCTGATCACTCCGCTTAAAAGGCGGGAACTCTAGCCATTGAGCTAACGACCCACGAATCCGAGTGGTAGGATTTGAACCTACGACCGCCTGTTCCCAAAACAGGAGTGCTGCCAAGCTACACCACACCCGGATAATACTGCCCTGCCAGGATTTGAACCTGGAATCTCCTCGTTCAAAGCGAGGGATGTTGCCAGTTACACCACAGGGCAATAATTGGCTGCCGAGGTTGGAGTTGAACCAACATCTCTATGATTCAGAGACGAGCGCGACTTTCCCAGTCGTCCACTCGGCAATGAATGGCTGCCCCAGTAGGACTTGAACCTACAACCCCCGCGTTAACAGCGCGTTGCTCTGCCATTGAGCTATGGGGCAATGTGCCAGTCCCCCAGGTCAGTATCGAACTGACGACCTCCTGTTCTTCAAACAGGCGCTACTACCAACTGAGCTACCAGGGGGTAAGGCGAGAACGGAAGGACTTGAACCTTCACTTTTCAGTTTCGTAGACTGATGTGTTATCCAGTTACACCACGTTCTCATAAGGCGGAGAGAGAGGGAGTTGAACCCACAGTGAGATGATGAATCTCACAACTGTTTAGCAAACAGCTTGCCCTGCCAATAGCAATCTCTCCATAATGGGCCGGGCTGGAATTGAACCAGCAACGCAAACGCGGCGGTTTTACAGACCGTTACCTACACCAATAGGTGAGCCGACCCAAAAGGTAGTGCAGACGGGACTTGAACCCGCTAATTACACGCTTGAAAGACGTGCCGCTCGGCCACTTCGCTTCTGCACCATGTATGCCATGTAAGTTGAAAAAGCTGTTGATTCACACACAGGAATTGAACCTGCATAGACTGTTTAAGAGACAGTTGCCTTACCATTCGGCTAGTATGTAAGCTTTTTCGATTAGGACACGGCAACGCACAGACTAGGACTTGAACCCAGAACAACAGTTTTGGAGACTGTGGTGTTGCCATTACACCATCTGTGCATTTGGTAGCAGTGGCGAGAGTCGAACTCGCATATACCAAGTTATGAGCTTGGGGCTTTGCCGTAAATCGCTACACTGCAACGCTTGGAGTCCAGGGCGAGAGTCGTTCGCGTTAGCGTTCCCGAAGGGTACTCGCACAGTCGGTTTTGCAGACCAATACCCTACTGTTAGGCGACCTGGACATACTACGAGGACGACAGGAATCGAACCTGTGACCACTTGCTTCGGAAACAAGCGCTCTTTCCGACTGAGCTACATCCTCATTTGGAAGCCTTGACGGGAGTTGCACCCGCTTCTCTCTGACTGAGAATCAGAACGACTTATCTATTCGTCCACAAGGCTACACGGGGATGATGGGATTTGAACCCACGGTCTTTCGCTCGACAGGCGACTGCTTTAAACCAGACTAAGCTACACCCCCACGTTGGATGGCAATTATTTAGTTTTCATGGTTCAGAAGTGTTTGCGCTATGCCTTTTTGAGAAGCTGTAGTGCATCACTACATATATACTACATAATATACTACAAGATGTCAAGGGCATACTACAAACTTTTTGAAAGAACTGAGAGGGCAGTGTTACGTAATCGAGCTTATTGCCCTCTCTGACTAGGTTTGAAGTTAATTACTCGTTCTCACTCAGGCGTTGTGCATTCCAAAACTGTTCAGCAAATGCTACTGCTGGGTGAATTGGGGCTTTAGGCTTACTTTTGAGAACCATTCCAGCTTCATGAGGTAAGCGATCGCTCTTAGTTGAATTACACTTCTCACACGCAGTTACAACGTTGTCCCAACTGTGTTGCCCACCTTTTGAGCGGGGAATTACATGGTCGAGCGTCAGACACTTGCTGCTGCCGCAGTATTGGCAAGTGTGGTTGTCTCGCTTGAGTACTTCACGCCGATTTACAGGTGGTACTTTCCAGTGGCGTTCGGGATTACCCATAGTCAAGCGAATATGTTCGGGAACTTGTAGTACAACACTGGGTGAGCGTACTTCCCACTGCTTTGTAGTACCAAAATTCAACGATTCTGCCTGACCTGTGACTAACAGCACGATTGCTCGTTTAATGTTGATACGTGCCAGTGGTAGGTAGTTCTTAGAAAAGACCACCACCGAATTTTGTAATATGTGTGGTTGAGCTTGCATACGTTAAATCCACTCCTCAAAAAATAACCCCCGCCTCTGGTCATCAGGAGCGGGGGTCAGGTAGTTGATACTTTTTGCCCTATGTCGGTGCTGTAAGACATTTGCACCTCCCGCTTTGGATAAGTTGATCTAGATTCAGCCATCCGGTAATCGCTTCAAAAATACTTTCACGCTGCAATTTACTGCCGACAAAACAATACATTTCCTCAAACGCAAACAGCGCGAATACTCTGCCTAAACCCTTGTTGGGTCGGCAATGTATCACGCTGCTAATGGTTGAGGAGAATCTGCTTATCATTGAAGGCTTGTAGTATTTGTAATTGAGACTTATATTAATAATACAGTTGTAGTATGCGTTTGTCTACTGCACAATTCTGGGGACGGGCGAACGCTGCGTGAATGCCTTGGCGGTAAAGGCTAAATTTGCAGATGGGGCATCATTTTTTCTCAGCACAACCTTCTAAAACCTTATTCCCCAGGATAAAAATTGCCGAGTATGGATACTCTTTATCTGACATACCATCGCTACAGGCATCGACTTTTTTGATGATTAAGATATTGTTGCCTTTGCCTTGAAGTCGGTAAACTCGCACCAAGTCTGCGGATATCCCTTACTCTTTGAGCGCTGGCTTGTCTGAGGATAGGAAATTTTACTCAATTTCAGTTTCTTCAGACGCTCGATGAACTCGAAGAGGCTGCGCTATCACCTTGTACGGTTTTAAGAACTGATTCCAGACGATAACCAGCTTCACGAAGATAATATCCAGCCGCGCCAACGTCTTCAAAAACGTCATCAAATTGGGGATGAGTTGACGGAAAAATCTTTCTTAAGCGATCGCCCAGTCGCTCTAGTTCTTCTTGGATAGCGATTAGTTCTTGAGTATCATCATCCATACTTACCTACCACAAAGATAACTGCCCAGGTGTTACATTTGATTTACCACCTTGATGGTAATGAAGGTGACAACCACTGCAAAGAGCTATAAGGTTGCCTCTGTGGTTATTTGCCGGATTTCTGTCCCAATGATGTACCTGTAGGGTGTACACTCTGCGTTTTGAGCGTGTTAGATGTGATGTTTTTTCACCAGGGGCGATGCACTGTAACCCGCATTTTTGACAACGCCACTGGGCTTGTTGTTTAACTGAAGTGGCAATTTCTGACCAATTATCTGGATATAGAGAATGGGTAAACGTCATCAGTCTAATTAAACTAAAGCTTGACCAATTGTAATGCTTTCTAGCAGTACGAAAGCTTAACCAAATTCATTCATACATATAGGCGATGGCTCCGCCCGCCGCAGGCATCGCTACTAGCCATAAATATCTTTTAATACAGCTTCTAGCCCCGCATTTAAATCTTGCAGTGCTGCATCTATACTTTCATAACTTTCTTTTCCCTGCCAAAACATTCCACCACAATCGAGTGCGCGTACAAAAGAATTGAGAGGACTATCTACGTCATAACCAATTTCAATCCAGCCTTCATGCTCATCTACCCAACGAGCAATATTTGGGTAAGTTTTTTCAAATGAAACTTTCATATTTCCCTCCAGAACTAATCACCACATCACTCATCATCATCTGGCAAATACAAAGCGCTGCTATCAGTCAGCCGTTTATGGAATTATCAACCAATCAAAACCTCGGCAACACTGTACCCGTGCCTGCATCTTTTTTTGTGCGGACATAAGCCTTGGTTGTATCGGTTTTACTATGCCCCAACTGATTTTGCACCTCAAAAACATTCTTATAATCCACCGCCCTCGTTGCGTGAGAATGCCTGAGCCAGTGACAAGAAAATTTTACTTTGGCTACTTCAGATATGTCTTGAATCAAACTTTTAATCGAGCGATCGCTCAATGGCAGACCCCGTTTTTTTGGATCAGGTGACATATTAGGGAACACTGGCATTTTGTCACCAGCCATACCCCGGTACTTCTTAAACTGCGATGATGTCTCGTGGTCTAACCCTATCTCCCGGTACTTTCCCCCCTTCCCCCGAAACTTAATCGTGTAATACCCCCTTTGCCTATCATCCGGTGTCGGGTCTGGCTGCCATTTAAAATTGTGCCAATATAAACCCGGATAATCTTCCTTGGGTTTACCCGGTTCGTTACCCGGAACCGTCACGCGACCAACCTCGCCAACCCGCATCCCACTGTAAAAAAGCAGACAGAAAACCAACCAATGCTGCCCCCCTAACTGTTTGGCAGCATCAGCTAGCTTCTTCATCTCGAAATCTTCTAGATATCGCTCTGCCTTCGGTAAATTACTGAAATTGTCGTAATTTATACTACTTGCAATATTCCGCAAAAAATAGCCAATACTCTCCCCGCTCCCATAGCTCCACAGCGATCGCAATATCAGCACTCGGTTAGATTTAGTATAAGGGGAAACCTCACCCCAACTAGCAATAAATTCTAGTAACAATGGTTGCTGTAGCAATCTTAAATCAGGTATACCTTCATGACGTACCCAATCAAGCAATTTTTGACCAAATCGGTAGTATTTTCGTTTAGTTTGTTCGCGGTTTTGGCTTCCAGCCCAAGCCAAAATTAACTCAGAATCATTACCCACCGCAGGCGTGCGGTAATAATATTGCCGAATTACCTCCTCTACCAATTCTGGAGTTACTTGAGCATTAGTGTTTTTAATTACACTTGGTTGGGGAGTAGCAGGCAAAATTTCTACAGAGCCAATCTCAATATTAGTAACATCCATCTGGTCTTTAGGGTTACGCTCAGATAAACATTTTACTTCCTGGAAGTGAGGTTTCAGGAAGCTTTTATATTATTCTATTCTTTAAGTGGATGTGCTTAACTACTTGCTCCATTATTTGTGGTCAAGCAACACCCCGTTTTTTGTGTTCAAGCTGTAGCATTTAGGCACTTGAAATTATTTCACTGGATGGTAAAGTCCATCTTTTGGATTCCATTCCCAACCTATGCCCCTTGGGTCACGGTTACGAGTCCAACTGATAAATTCTTTGGTAGTGAGTTTTTCTCGTTCCGGTGCGAGGCTCGACGGACTTAAACCTAGTCGCGGTGCTAGGTTTTCAGGAGGTAATGCTTGCAGTTCAACTAGGGTTTGTTGGTATGGGTTAGCTTGTCTTCTTTGTTTAGGTTGACTATTGTATCGAGTTGATGAAATAGCCCGTTCGATGAGTTCCAGCTTTTTGGTCATTGCGTCGAGCTTGCTTTCTAGCTTCTTCTCCAACTGCAAAACCGATTTGCTGCTTGGGGTAACATCGATATCAATATTGCTATCAAACTGAGATATTAATTCCTCTAAGCCTTGCAGCAAGACAATTGTATGACCTTGACGATGTAGCTTAGATAATCGCCGCACCACTGGAATTAAGGCAGTAGGGACGCGAATCATTTCGCTTGGTGGAGAATTTTGTTGAGTCATTTGATATCAGTTTTGATAGCAATAAACTGATGATAGATGAAAAGCGTTGCTTGCCGCCGTTAGGCATCGCTATTTTCTTAGAGGAAACTTGAGCTTCAGGGGGGAGCTACGCTCTTGTATTGAAAAACTGGACATCCCCTCAAAAATGGTGATGATTAATTTAATTTGCAATCTTTTTCTAAAATTTATGCGTTTAATCATCAGTCGTTTTCAGGCTTTGGCTTTTGCAACTGCATTAATTGCTCTGTTGGGGTGTTCGCCAGCGCAAACCCAGGTGCCAACATCAACAACAGAAAAACCATTACAGTCAACGCCGATTGTACCTACCTCAATAAGCCCTCACCTGCTTTTAGGAAATCCCAGCAGTGCAACTCCTACAAAGCTTACGCCTGATAATTACCTCATGGTAAAAAATCAATATGCGCTTTCTTACAACAACAGTAAGGGAACTGCCAACTGGGTGAGTTGGCAGTTAAATAAGTCATGGCTGGGTGATGCAGAGCGTCAAAATAACTTCCGCCCTGACAGCACACTACCTGCTGGTTGGGTGCGGATAACTCCCAGTGCTTACACAGGCTCAGGATATGACAAAGGTCATGTTACACCCTCAGCAGACCGTACTAGGTCAGTTGAAGATAACAGCGCCACTTTCCTGATGACCAACATGATGCCGCAGACACCGGACAACAACCGGAACACTTGGGGCAATTTAGAAGATTATTGCCGAGAACTGGTAAGCCTTGGTAAAGAACTGTATATCGTAGCTGGGCCTTTTGGCAGTCTTGGCGAACCCCTTAAAGGTAAGGTGACGGTTCCCAAATCAACTTGGAAAATCGTTGTCGTACTAGACACCCCAGACTCTGGACTTAACGGTATTACCGCTAATACTCGTGTCATCGCAGTTAACATCCCCAACGAGCAAGAAATAAACAACGATTGGAGAGCTTATAAAGTAAGTGTTGATGAATTAGAAAAACTCACAAGCTATGATTTTCTCTCTAATGTCTCTCCAAATATTCAAGAAGTTATTGAAAGCAAAGTAGATAGTCCTTAAGCAAGTCAAGTTTCTACAACCTTAGTAGAAATCCCCGCTAAATTTCCAGTTGGAGTTTGACCAATAACATAGACATCAATCTCTATTTCCCCAAGGCGATATACCTGCAAATTGCTCAGGTTTTCTTTGAGTGTTTGCACAAGAGCTTGAAATCGTTTGACGGTTGCTTTCTCTTCTTCCTCATGCCAATCTTCTTCTGTCGTTGCCACTTGAAAAAAATCGTCAATTTGCACAATTTTAATGGGTATATCTTGAGGATGATTTGTTTGTTGTATAACTTTTTGGGGTGTTATAGGTGCAGCATCTTCCCAAAGAAAAACCTCAAACGGGTACTCGGATTCGCTCATAAATAACAAGCCGTCAGATGCAAGTTTTAGCTGGTCTAGGATTTCTGAATTAGTTTTGGTCATAAGCACTTAATAGAGCGCAGTTTACCGCCGTAGGCAGGCATCGCAATAAACTATATCATCCATCTATCTGCTTTTTTAGGCAGTATTGGTGGATTTTTCTTCATATTTGTTATTTCTAACGGTACAAGACAAATAACTAAAAATGGTGCAATTTAATAGTAGTGCAAATATAGGAAATTATGGACGCTGCCAAACGCCTTGCTACTCTAAATCGCATCCGCAAACTCAGCCGCTTGATGGATACATCAATACGTATCCCTTTAACGGGTTTTCATATTGGAATAGACCCAATTATCGGTTTAATTCCCGGTGCCGGTGATTTAATCAGTACAGCGTTTTCAGCTTATATCATATTTTTAGCAACCCGCTTCGGTATCCCGCGTGAAGACTTAGCCAAAATGATTTTTAATGTAGGTTTAGAAACAGTCGTTGGTACTGTGCCTTTAGTAGGTGATTTGTTTGATGCTTTCTATAAGTCTAATATTCGGAATTTAACAATTTTGGAGCAACATTTGACAGTGGTTGAACCAGAACTTAAAGAAGTATCTGATGAACTTTACTCTGGTAAGTTCAGCCAAGTTTAAGTAAGAAAGTAGATAGAGTTTTCCAGAAATTGCCCTACACGCTATCATCCATCCACCCACATTCAGGGCAATCCCAATGCACCCGCGCCGACCAGTCGCGGTCAAACTCATGCTGGCACTGAGGGCATTTGCCAGTAAACATAGGATGGGTATCTAGCAGTTCTAGCTGTTGCTGTTGCGTCAATCGCTGTTGTGGTTGCAGTATTAATTCACCGTTGTAGTAGCTTGCCCCCTCCGGTTGCCACAGCTCTGCTGGTTCGGCGTTGGGGTCTTCTCGAAAATCTAGGCAGCTATCACCGTCTACCCCATCAGGATGAACGGCACAGACGAGGTGAGGATTGTGTGAGTAAAGTAAACAGCGATCGCACTCTGGTAATTTCGGCATAGTACTAGTGTACTGCTTTGTCACAAGCGATCGCTTCTTGTGTGCAACTTTTCCTCTTTGAATATGTCATTTTTTCAATTGAGTTAAATCTAAACGATTAATTTGAGCATCAACACAAATCTTAACTTTATAATCGCACGAATCACCTGAGTCATTACCAATTCTTAAATATTGGCTTTTATACTGAATCTTGTTTATCAGCAAAGGTGAAACTGAATGAGTTTCAAAAAACTTTTTCTTGTGGCTTTTGGACTGCTTATAGCAATAGTAATTGGCATTTTAACAGATACAAAAGTAATTGCTCAATCCACCACTGATTTAGCTTTAGCTTTATATCATGCTCCTATTCACTATCAAGACACAGACAGCACCAAGTATAGTGGAGACTACATTACACGATTTGATTACGATAACGATTGGCGAGGTACAAATAACTGGGATAACCTTTTCCTGTTTCCACTTTCTGCTCATGCTTACTATTCTGTAGCTGAAACTTGTACTCATTGGTTTGTTACATATTCCTTTTTCCATCCTCAAGACTGGACTGATATTCCTTTTGATCAAGAACACGAAAATGATTTAGAGGGTTTACTTACAATTGTCCGTAAGGACGGTTCAGCTTTTGGTAAATTAGAAGGCGTTGTCACTGTATTTCATAACGATTTCTACTCTTACACTCCAACTGGTAGTCCTTTACGCAATGGTGCAGAAAGTATTGATGGCACACTGACAATGAATAGTTACAGTGGTTCATTGCACCCATTAACAACTCAAGAAGCTAAAGGTCATGGATTAAAAGCTTGGCCTTATGCTGGAAACTTTAAGGGTGCAAGTAGCGAGGATGGGATTATTTATTATCCGAATGGTACTACAGCAGAACTTCCTGCTTCGGGGAATGACCGCGATGTACAGTATCAATTGCTTGATGTGTTTGCTGAAGCAGGAATGTGGCAACATCAATTAAATGAAGCTTCTTTATCAAGTTCTTCTGCCAATACTTTCGCTAGTTGGGGAACTTTCAAGGGAGATTCGAGTGGTGGGTGTGGCGCTGGTACACCAACTTGCAGTACAAATTCTGCTAATACCCCTTGGGGTTGGGATGATTCAAATGATGGTGCAGTATATAAAGGTGAAATGGCTTTAGACCCTGCTCACCTAACTGATGTTTATTTTGATGGGCTTGGCACTTTTGATACTGCATACATCCGCAACCAATTTATTCAAGGATTGAAAGATAGAGGATATAATTCTGCAAATCTTCCTCAAGGTTGGCCTACTCAAATCAATCTTAATTCTCTGATTGGCAAACTCAAAAATCAATGCTCATAACCATAAATAAATTTTATGGCTAACGAGATTATGGAAAAAATTAAACAAGCCTCCAATGGTTTGTTAATAGACTTCTTGCAGAAGTCTAATGATGAGTGAGTCAGAGTATCCATTTGAAGTTTTTTGTGGTCTAATCAAGCTCAAGAACCAATGACCGCTCAAAAACTTCTCCAGTTAACAGGACATTCCCCAGAAACATAGTGTGTTGAAGGTAATTAGTAAAACTTTACTACTCCTGTCAACCACCCATTACGATAAACTTTGCACCAAAAATTAGCTAACATTACTGTTGATTTAACCTCGTAAGTTCAGTAGTCAGTTTGCATTCCAAGCTAAAAATACAACAGGATAATAACTAACTGTGCTACTTACGTAGGTTAAATTCTTATTAGTGTTAGATTATGTCCATTGGTTGTACGAACGCTGGAAGTTCGACTAGAGAACAGACTCTTAACTTGCACTACAATTTATCTCACGTACATTGAAGACGTTTTTGTAAACTACCCCACACAGTTTAATTCCTCCCACGAGTGCGATCGCCACTCATCAGCATTTACAAGTGGTCAGGTAGTGTCGATAAGAGAGGAAACATCAGCGAAATACCAGCATAACAAGTAATTGATTATACATTGTATAATAGAGGGATTATTTTTACATTATTTGTGAGGAACTGAAAAAGGTTGTATGAAACTAGTTAAAAAAATTTTAGCAATATGTTTTCTATTATTTGGTATTCCATTTTCTGCTGTGATGATTCTAGAAATTCTCAATCCCAAAACTCCCGCTCAAGAAAAAGAAAATGATATTGCTGCTCTAAGTATTCTTACTATTCCGTCAACCATTATAGGAGGCTGGTTGAGTTGGTCTTTAGTACAGCAGAATCGAAAGGAAAAAGCATTACTTCTGGAATCAGAACAAAAGCGTCTTCAGTTAGTATTCTTAGAATTAATTGAGCAAAATACTGGCAGAATAACGGTATTGCAACTGGCGAAAAATGCGGAAATATCAACCCAATTAGCTAAACAATATTTAGATGAGAAAGCTAAAGAACTTAATGCTTCTTTTGAAGTAAATGAAGAGGGAAATGTTTTGTATCATTTCTCTTGATACCCTTTTAGGGACTTAATCATAAATAAAATTACTTCTAAAAAGCGAAATTATGATTAAATTTGTCTGCAAGAATGTGATTTAAGGATTTTCATAGTACCAGTGTACTGCCTTGAAGCAAGCGATCGCTTCTTGTGTGCAACTTTTCCTCTTTGAATATCAAGCCAAAAAGTGGCCATCGATTTGTCAAAATAATATTAGCGCCTACCTAAAGTTAGGTAAACGCTACTGTTTTAATTAAATTCAGGGATAAAATATAGTGAAATGAATTCCCTGATTTTTATGATTAATTGATTCCAATTTAATTTCTTAGATTGCACTGCGGCTAGTTAACGCGTTCCACAAGAAAACAGCGACAATTGCGCCAAGAACCGCTACTGCAATACCAGGAATGCTCAGTGTCGGGGCGGCTAATGTCAAGGTTCCTGTACTGAAGAATACACCCAAACTACCACCAACAAAAGCACCGATAATTCCTAATATGATTGTTCCGAGAATTCCGCCACCTTGATGACCGGGGTAGATAGCCTTTGCAATAGCACCAGCAATTAGACCTAAAACAATCCAAGCAAGAATATTCATTGTTTTAATTCGATAGACGTTTTTTACTGACAAATACACAATAGCAATCCAAACATTGACATTCAATCTACCAGCAGAATCAACTATTAATAGCCTTGAGGATGAACGCTGTTACTTCTTGTGATATACCCCCTAACTGAGATGGATAATTAATAAAAAAGCTCCTGGTTGGTCTAAAACCAGGAGCTTCGTTTATTCATTGCTTGATAATTGCAGTATATGCATTTTTAATGATTTATCTCATCTACTTTAAGAATTAAGCTAAGTTTGAAAGCCTAATATTAATTTGATAAGGTGAAGGAGTAAATGGCTTGTAGCTGCAACCAATGTTTAAGATGTCATCAATTGCTGGCTTGCTCCCATTCGCCACCACGACTACCTTGGCACTAGCAATAATTATTTTATATCCATCAAAAACTCTTTCACAAATACCAAGCGATGGGCGCAACACAGTTCCCCAGGCAGGTTGCCTATCTGGATATCCTGATGGTACATATCGAGGTTCGCGCCCAGTTACGCGCTATGAATTTGCTGCTGGCTTGAATACGTGCCTAGACAGGCTAAATCAACTTATTCCTGCTAACAAGGCGGATTTAGCAACTAAGCAAGATTTGGAAATTTTACTCAAACGACAAAGGGAATTAAACCAACAACTTCAAGAACTCAACGAGCGAGTTGATACCCCACCTGCTACAAAATAAGCATTCGACAGCAGTTAGTTTATGCAATGGCGGAAGCGCCCTTTCCGGTGGCATCGCTCCCACTTGGGCTAGCTGAAAACCTTATTACTCTCCATCCTTAACCTCTAACTGATAAATCCGCATTGATGGGTATTCGTCCATCATTCGCCAGTAATACCCAGTAGGCGGCGACTGCACCCGACTACCACAGCGATACAAAAAGATTGGCTCGTCCCGCTTCATCACTTTCTTAACTGTTTGCTCCAGGGTGGTGTCGGGATTATCGCTGTCGTACCAAATTAGGTGTGACTTTCCTTCATACCCAGCCGCCATTAAACTAGCAAATAGCCATTCCATCAGCGATTGAATCTGCTGTTGCTCAACGCCGCAGCTTTGTTGCCCGTAGCAATCAATAGTTGGCTGGGCTGGTTTGGGTTTGAGGAAGTTTAAGAATTTCATGAGACTGGTAAACGCAACTATTACCAGGGTTCCCATTTTATGAGGTGCATTGCTTCCTTATTTCCTCTCTACAAGACACTACGTGAACGCTTGTATTTCTATAAGTGCTTTATGTGAGAAGCAATAAGTAAAATAATAAACTAATACGCCTTGCTGGTACTGGAGATACAGCTATGACCTACACCATGCACGACGCTCAAGAAGTGGCAAAGCTGGCTGCTACTGATATGGAAGCTTGGCTGCTCTCCAAACCAGAAACTATTAGTGTTGTTAACGTTGAAAATGACCCAGGCTACCAGTGCAGAGATATTGACCTCATTTGGACAACGCAGACGGGTGAAATCTTAATTGAGATTAAAGGCGATAGGTGGAACAAGACTCGTAACTTGTTCTTTGAGACTCACAGCAATTTAGAGAAGGGAACCCCCGGCTGCTTTATGTACACTGAGGTAGATTGGCTGTTTTATTACTTTGTTAACACTCGCCAACTGTACAGGCTACCCATGCCAAAGACGCGGGAGTGGTTTTTGATTACCATGAAGCGGTTTCGGGAGCGCTCGACTACAACACCCGTAGGAGGCAGTCACTACACCACTGTGGGGCGGCTTGTGCCGATTACTACGGTGATGATGGAAGTGGCAGGGATTAAGATGGAGCAGCTGTAGGGGGGGAGGGGGCGATCGCTTTTGCTTAAATAATACTTATCGAGAAACTTTTTTACCTTGCTCATATCTTAGTAAAGTCTCATATTGCATTTTTAAATCGTCTAAAGAAGTTTTAACATCCTGGTTAAATTCGGCAGGAAATTTCAGATCGGGATTGCCTTGAGTAGAAACGTCTTGCTCTTTCCATAAGCGATATAAGCATCCACTCTGAGCCTCGTGCTTTAAAAACTGGTCAAAGCTTTCTGGTAAGTGACCGGATTCTAAAAGATAACTTTTTGTGTTGATTAACTCAGCCTTTTGAGAATGAAGCGGTTGAAAGTATGTTTCAGCAAAAAACCGCCAGACTTTCCAATGTCTATCATCATTTTTTTCAAACCAGTCCTGCCTCACCTTGCCATTTTCTGAAGGTAAAACGCGTACTGCAACATCATATATAATCTGCGATTGCTGAACTAGACCCCATAACGGGCCATATAACTCTTCAATTTGGCGTTTTAAATGTTCTAATTGTGATTCCCGTTGCTGCTGTTTGATTAAACGACGGTTCTCCTCTTGCCAGCCACGAACTGTAATTATTGCTGTAATTATTGCGACAATAAGTGCAACTACAGCACCTATCAAGGCAGAAATAACTGTTGTATCCATTTTTATCTGCGTTGTCTTCCTAATGGTCACTCTGAGCGAATCGCACTTCCTCTAAGAATATCCTGGGGGCGATCGCACTCTCTTAGTAACTTTCCTCGCTTGAATTCAAGTTCAACATCACTTAAAAAATTCCCTTTATTCAAGCAAAAAATTTTACTCTAAAAATAGAGTTTACGGAGATGCACTGAAGTCTATTGAGATTTTGCACGGTTAATATGTAACAAATAATATAGCATCGGCTACTTAAACTAGTAGGTCAAGTTTAGAAGTTAAATGGCTATCAAAAAACCCTTGGCTATCAACCAGCCAGAGGTGGGGCGGATCATTCATGATTTGCGGCTTGCCTTCGGGCTTACGCAAGAACAATTTGCAGCCACTTTAGGCGTTACATATACAACAATTAATCGTTGGGAAAATGGACGCTCAACGCCGTCGCCGATGGCGATGAAGCTTATTGAGCAGAAGCTTGATGAGATGGGCGCTCAGGGTCAAGATTTATTAGCGAAGTATTTGCCAAATTAGTTTCTGGCTCAGTTTTGATGTGAGCGGTAAGTATAGCTCCAATAGCCCACTTGTTCTAGTTTTTATATCCAACTGTTGATTGCAATTTTAAACATCAGGTGAGGCATCTAATGAACGGTAATACAAACATGAGAACTACTCAGCAAGTCACGGAAATTACAGGCGCTCCTGCCCAAATCTGGGGAAATGTCTTAGTACCAGCAAGAGGAACAATTATTGTCAAAGTTACAGGTGATACTCTTCAAGGAACAACAAAAACTGGGTTAGAAAAGAGAGAGACTTGGATACGCATTCAAAATATTGATTCAGCAGAAACATTAGAAGCCCCTATTTATGCATTATTGGGTCTTGGAGGATTTCTAGCTTTTTCAGCTTTGGGTCAATTAGTAAATCAATCTTTTGTCTTAGGTTTAATTCTACTGCTTGCCGGTGCTGGCATTATTCTATATGCAATAAACAATAAACGTCGATATTTAGCAATTTACAGTCATCGCAATGCAATAGTTGTTTTCATGAATAAGTCTCCAGAACTTTATCAACAGTTTGCTATGAATGTGCTGGCATTATCCCGCAAACTAAATGCACCCATCAACACACAAACAAGACAGCCTCAAACCCAAATTCAAGCTTAGTTGATGAAGTCTATGTATGCGAACCCCAGGATAGGGAATATAAATTGAGGCTCTATCTAAAATGCGGTAAGTAAAAGCTATGCCGTTAGGCTTATCACCCTTCATTCTTAGAGGAAAAGTTAAAGATGCGATCACAGTCAATTAAGTTAAACCTCCAGATTTATAAAGGAAATCTTGCATGAGCCTGGACTTTTCTAATCAAAATCTCAGAGGGCGTTCTTTCAAAGATCAAAACCTTGAGGGTGCAAACTTTAGCCATGCTGATATTAGAGGGACAAACTTTAGCCATGCTGATTTGACAGGTGCAAACTTCAGTTATGCAAAAGCAGGAACGGAAGACCATTGGATTATTATCTTAATGATATTGTCAGTCCTGTTATCAGCAGGGTCTGGATTATTTTCAGGACTGGCTTATAGGGCTATTGAATTTTTTTTGAATCTTGAAGCAACAAATCACATAGCTCTCTGGCTGACATTGCTTACATTAATAGGCTATGTAATTTTTTCTTTGATCAATATAACCAAAGGTGAAGTAGCTGGTCTCTGGACTTTGGCAATAGTTACAGCAGTGGATCTGCTTTTAGCAGTTGGCATAGGTGGTATTAAAGGATCAGCAGCTGTATTGATAGCTATCGTCATAATAGCATTTAGTGTACTATTAGGCGCTTTAGCAGGTGCTGTAGCAAGAGCGGCTTTTGAGTCTTATTTAAATGTAATTATACTTATAATTATAAGTATGGGGGTAATAATGGCTGGAATGATTTCTTCCTCTGTTGCTGAAATTTTTATGGCAATAGTAGCAGGTTTATCTGCTTTTACTGGTTGGTTTTCTTTTAGCCAACAGCAGAAACATATATTAATTAAGAAAATAGCTATATATTTAACAATTATAAAAGGTACTAAATTTCGCAACGCCAACTTAACAGATGCTAATTTCACGGCTGCTACACTTAAAAGTACAGATTTTAGACAAGCTAATTTGATTCGTACCTGTTTCAACAAAACTATAAAACTTGACCGTGTTTGCCCAGGCACAACTTACTTACAAAATGCACAAGTGCGTCAAGTTCTGGTGACAGGTCAAAAACCAGAAACAAACTTTGAACGTGAAGACTTACGGGGGGTCAATTTTCAAGGAGCTAATTTAGTAGATGCCAGTTTTATTGGTGCTGATCTGAGCCAAGCCAACTTACAAAATGCAGATTTATCCAGAGCAAAATTAGTACAGACTCAACTTACTGGAACTGATTTAACAAGGGCTACTCTCACCGGGGCATACATTCAAGACTGGGGCATTACAACTGACACCAAATTTGATGGGGTGAGATGTGAATACGTTTATATGCGACTCCCTACAAAACAAAACCCTGAACCCCTTCGCAAACCTGATAATAACAAAGAGGTTTTTGCAGATGGGGAGTTTGGTGATTTTATCAAGCCAATTTTTGATACCCTTGACCTTTACCATAACCAAGGTGTTGACCCAAGGGCGATCGCAATTTCACTCAAGCAGTTAGCAGAGAATCACCCTGATGCTGATTTGCGAATTGTCGGCATGGAAGTACGAGGTGAAGATAATTTTTTACTTCGTGCTAAAACCGCAGCTACGGCTGACAAATCTGAACTGAGTGCAGAATATTTTGACACTTATAATCAGCTTAAGGGTTTACCAGAGGGAGAAATTAAATTGCTGTTAGCAGAAAAAGATAATCAAATTCGCAGATTAGAGAATATGATAATGACGGCGCTAGAGCGTCCTAACTTTTATTCAAATACTCAAGTAGGACAGGTAAGTACTATGACTAGTAACCCTGGTGGATTTTCAGTTGGTGGTTCAGTTGGTGGCCATATCAGAAATGTGCAAGGCGATAACAATAAAGTAGTTCAAGGAGATACAACAATGACTGGCAATCGCAATATCAACACAGGTGGCGGCAACTATAACGAGCGCATTGAACGCGATTATATCCAAGGTAATTACTACGCTGCTGGACAACCGCAGAGCCTTGCCCAAGCTGCTGCCGAGATTCAGCTATTACTAAAACAATTAGAGCAAACTTACCCTACCACCACTACACCACAGAAAATGGTAGTAGCGGCAGAAGTTGTAAACTGCATTGAAAGCAACCCATTATTGAAAAAACGAGTAATAAATGCTGTTAAGGAGGGTGGTTTGGCTGCATTTGAAAAGGCTATTGATAACCCAGCAGGTGCTTTTATTGTTGGTGCTATCAAAGGCTGGCAGGAAGTAGAGGCAGAAGATTAAGGAAAGGAAGAAGTAAAATAAACTACTTTTTAATGTATCTGTTACTTACCATTGTTTAGTAACAACCTTCAGCTTAATTTATATTCTCTTAATCTGCGGCATTTCTTGCAGATGGTAGCTTAAACCACGGCAAATCAGGATACTCGTGATGTTCCCAATGATAACCAAAGTGATAAGAAGTCAGTAATGACCAGAAAACTGAAAAGTTGTTGCTGTTAGCATGATGAATATTTGTGTAACCTTCTTTAGGTTCTCTATGCGGCAAGTAAGTGCCAAAGTAAAACATTTGCATTGAACTTAACAATAATGGCAGTACCCAAAACATTATTAAATTAATTCCAGGTACGTGTAAACCTAATCTGATACCATGAAAAATTACACTCATCCAAACTAGTAATACTAGATTCTGTTTCCAATCCAAATAGCCGCGCATAAATTTGATATACCAATAAACCACATTTTTATTGTGACCATCATGGTAATCAGGATCATTTGAACTAGCCGGATAGCGGTGGTGCATCCAATGTTTTTCTACAAATTGTTTGTAAGGCAAAAGTGCGTAAATATAAATAGCTAAATAACCTATCACATGGTTAAGTTTATGATGCTGAGGAAGCACTACTCCATGAGCAGCATCATGAGCTACAATGAATACTCCAGTATGTAAAAATACCCGGAATAATAAAATTATTATAATGATAAAAAGTGGCATTTTAGAGATATCAACAGAGCAAAACCATATAAAAGTAATCAACCACAAACTAAGAATAATTGAGGCACTGAAAATACCAAAATATAAATCTATTATTCGGTGGAGTCGTTCTGTAATTTTTACGATCATATTTTAGTTTAATAACTCCCCTTATTTTACTGTAATAACTCAGTTTGATTTGGTAGCAGTGCTACGTACATTTGCAATAGAGAAGGATAAATCAGTCAGCACCAACGCAGAAATGGCTAAAAATGGGGCGATCGCGATTGTTTTGCAAAGGAAGTGCGGTTTGACATGGGTTATTATTAGTGATCGCACTTCATTCAAGCGAAGAAAAAACAGTAGCGGGTGCGATCACCCCAATTCTTAGAGGAAACCCCAGGCGTAGCCCGTCGCAGGCGATCGCACCCATTATTAAGGGAAGACTAACAGTAGGAGCAATCGCCCCCCTTAAAAACCCATATAAACATCTACCATCTATGGCTACTCTAATTCCCTCATTCAATAGCTGCTCAATGAAAATGACCCCCGGCGAGAGGAGATTAGCGCAGCGCTTAGAGGAAAAATTAGAGAATGATTATTTACTTTGGTATGACGTGCCAGTAGGTAAAAAGCAATTGCATCCAGACTTCATCGTGCTGCACCCCAGCCGGGGCTTGTTCATCCTTGAAGTCAAAGACTGGAAGTTAGACACTATTCAAAATATCAACCCCTCCACAGTCACCATAATTACTGAGGATGGGATAAAAGAAGTCAAGCATCCACTACAACAGGCAAGAGATTATGCCCTAGTAGTGAACAAGATGCTAGAAAAAGACCCTGCTCTGGTGCAGCAAGAAGGTAAATATCAAGGCAAGCTGGTTATGCCCTACGGTTATGGGGTCGTGTTCACCAACATCACCCGCAAAGATTTTAACAACAGTGAACTACCAGCAGTATTTGAGGAACACTTGGTTATCTGCAAAGATGAAATGCGACCAAGCACAGATGTAGGCGAATTTCAGCAGCGACTTTGGGATTTATCGGCATATCAATTTGGCAAGACACTCACCAGCAGTCAAATAGATAGAATCCGTTGGCATCTGTTCCCAGAGTTGTGGATTAATACCAAATTTGAACCAGACACCGCCGATACTGAAGAAGAACCGCAGTTGCAAATCCCCGACATTCTCAAGATTATGGACTTGCAGCAAGAGCAGCTGGCACGGAGTCTAGGTGATGGACATCGGGTAATTCATGGTGTAGCTGGTTCCGGCAAAACGATGATTTTAGCCTACCGTTGTCAACACCTTGCACAAGTCAGTAATAAACCAATTTTGGTGCTGTGCTTCAATGTCTCTCTTGCTGCCAAACTCCGGCAGACTATCCAAGACCAAAACCGAGTCAGTCGCATTAAGGTACGACATTTTCATGGGTGGTGTATGGATTTACTCAAAAAATATGACATCCCCAGACCAGATTCTAGAGAGTATCAAGGTGAAGCTTATATAGAAGAATTGGTTAACCGAGTTATTGCTGCTGTCGATGCCCAGTTGATACCGGCTGGCACTTATGGCGCGGTGATGCTAGACGAGGGCCACGACTTTAAACCAGAGTGGTTAAAGTTGATTGCCCAGATGGTCAACCCCGAAACCAATTCTTTGCTTATCCTCTACGACGATGCCCAAAACCTCTACGGTGAACAACGCACTAAGAAATTTAGCTTCAAGAGTGTAGGCATCCAGGCACAGGGACGCACCACCATTTTTAAACTCAACTACCGCAACACGGCTCAAGTATTGGGGGTAGCCTATGAATTTGCTAAAGAAGTAATGCAACCCACCGAAACCCAGGATGATGACCAACAAATATTGGTAGAACCTGCTAGTGCAGGACGGCAAGGCCCCAAACCAGACCTCATCCGTTTACCCAGTTTTAAACACGAGGTAGATTACCTAGCAGGGCGAGTGCAACAATTACACGAGAGAGATATCCCCTGGAACGAAATAGCAATTATCTATCGCTCCAACTTTATGGGCGATCGCATCTACAAGGACTTCCAACAAGCCCAAATCCCAATAGAGTGGGTAAATGCCAATAGTGAGAGCCGCAACTATAACCCGGACGAACAAAGCATCAAACTCATAACCATGTACTCCAGCAAAGGGCTAGAGTTCCCAGTGGTGCTTATTCCTGGTATTGGTTTTATGCCTGACCAGTACGGACACGCTACACCAGAAGAAGAAGCACGACTATTGTATGTGGCGATGACACGGGCCATTGAGCAGTTGATTCTGACTTGCGATCGCTCTTCACAATTCACCAGTCGTTTGGAGACAGCATTAGGTAAAGTGGCAGTAATTTGATTGTGTTTATCCTTCATTCAAGCGAGAAAAGCGATCGCTCTCCCCATCAAGAGAGGAAAAGTTAAGGATGCGTAATTTACCAATCGCGCTCAAGCCTAAAAATAAGCAATTCAACCAAGATAAGGGTATGTGGCGGTTTGATTTTCAATAATTCTGTCCAGTATTTTATAGCATTATAGTTAAAGATTATTTTATTTGAATATGGAACGCTTCTTTCAACAAGGAAATAGAGCCATCGGCAATAAACCGCACACCAATTGCTAGGATGAAAAAACCAAAAACTCGATTTAAGGCTCCCACACCATTTTTTCCTAACTTCTTAATAAGTGGTTCACCTAAGGCCAGGCACAGATAAAGGCTTATACCTATTAAAACAATTCCCGCTAAAGACTCAAGATAGTCTACCCAATGCTTAAAGCTAATCGATAAACTCGTTACTACCCCAATTGCTCCAGGCCCACTGATTAATGGCACTGCCATTGGTGTAAAAGAAATATCTTCTTTATCTAGAGCCTCATCATTTTCTGATGGAGTTAGTCGTTGACGGACTGTAACCATTTCCCACGCTGTATGAGCAACAAGTAATCCCCCTGCCAGTCGTAGCACATTTAATGAGATTCCAAAAAATTCTAGAATCCACCTGCCAGTTAGTAAAAACACAGCTAAAACTAAGACTACATTTATGGCAGTTTGTATCGCCTGCCGATGTCGTCCAGATGATGTTTCCATCGCTGTTAAGCTGTAAAAAACCGGAACTGCACCGATTGGATTGGCGATTGGGAAAACAGCCATGAAGGTTGCTAATGTATTTGGAATTAACGACATTATCAATATTTGGATATCCGGGTTTCCTAGAAGCAGAGTTTAGCAGACAGTGGGGGTGCGGTTGTACCCACTTTACTGCTTTCACGAAAAACTCCAAGAACCACCGATGCGATGTCTACGACGGGCTGTGCCTACGCACATTTACTATGTATTTTCTAGTACATTACTAGCCAGTTGTAGCGAAGCGATGACCGAGCGCTGTGGGTTGGTTGCTCTTGTTCTTCTACAGCGTTGGGTCAACAACTGGCGATTTGTGTCTATTCTGTCGATATCTCATTTAAACCGCAATTCAGAGACTTGTGATGCCAAATTGCCAAAACCTATGAATGTGGCATCGTAACTTCAACTTTTTATTAAAGGAGAAGTGAAAAGCATTGATGGCAGTCTGGTCAAATACCTCCACCATTTCAAGAGATAACTTTTAGCAAGCGTTCGTTAAGCCCGTACAATAATAGTCGGTTGTTACACACACCAGTCTGATTGTTATTAGCCAGAATAGTCTGAAAGTGCCAAAACTTATAGAAATGAAAAATATCATCTCGATTGTTTGGAATAACTGGTTAAAACCGCAGCAAAAATACTCTGTTTTACTATTTGGCTCAATTGCTGCCGCTAGTGAGATTGCCCTGATGCTTAACGGTGAGTGGGATGGCTGCAATGGTGTAATCATAGCTTCCGGTGATGAAGTAGCTGTTAACACTGCTGCCAAGCTATTAGAAACTACATGGTGTTATCAAGGCGCATCAAAAGCTGTTTTAGGCAGAGTAACAACTGATGAAATTTTACGCCGTTATGCAATCGGAGAAAGAAATTTTGTTAATGCTAATTTGAGGTGTGCAGTACTTGCATCAGCGAAACTGAGTGAAATTAATCTAAGTTATGCTCAGTTGAGTTGGGCAGATTTAAGTCAAGCCAATCTAAGTTATGCTGATTTAACAGCAGCAGACCTTAGCCTTGCTAATTTAAGTGGAGCCGACCTCAGTAAGGCATACCTAATGAGGACAAACCTAAGCGGGGCAGACCTGCAACAAGCTTCACTTCAAAGGGCTAACCTAAGTAGTGCTAACTTAAGTGAAGTTAACCTCACTGGTGCAGATTTAACTCTCGCTAATCTAGCACTAGCAGACCTAAGAGGGGCAAATTTTTACGAATGTAATTTGAGTGGGGCTAATCTAACAGGTGCCAAGTTAATTGAAAGTGACTTGGCTTTTGCTAAACAATAATCACACCTTCAAGCGATCGTCCCCCAACCATGACCAACATTCACAACCTCGACATAACCGATACCGAATATGCCCAGCTACTAGCCCAAGGCTACGACCCCAACTTAGAACACCAGTTGGTTGAGCTTGGTGAGAGCTTAGACCAAGCCAGGAAGCTAGCGCGAGTAGTGGGGCTGACTAAAGACAAACCACTCCAGACAGACGAGGAGTGGCAAGAGTTCATGGCAGTGTGGGAGGATACTTGCGATGGTTCTGTTGGAATATGAGCGTAGGCGCAGCCCCTTAAAGTAGACATCGCCCCTCATTCAAGCGAGAAAAAGATAGGAGCGATCTTACCCCCCAAGCGTGATGGATACTGACGAACCTCGGAGGCCGCAGGCCACAGCGACCAATCAGCCGTCAGACCATCGTGAACGTCGGCAGTTGACCAGTGTTGTCAAAGAGGCCAACGCTGTAGCTGCCTCCATACGGCACGATCATCGCGTTTGATCGCACGGCGGCCCGCGCCCAGTCTGCGTTACCAACTGCCGATGCTGCAAGCGCCGCCAGCCCAGTAGCCTGTATGCACTGCAAGAAGTACGCGCTGGTCACGAGGAGCAGGTCATACGTGGGCTGGTCGTAGTTAGCGATCGCGAGGAACACGTTCTGGGGCTGCCACGTTGCCTTGCCCCGCGCAACCCCGGACGACTGGATTGCCAGGAGTGAGTCGGCACCACCGACACCGTTGACAATCTCAGCATAGCGACTGCCCGGCCGACTTGCGGCTTGCTCGGCGTGTCTGCGCCAGTTGTCGAGCGGGCGGATCTCCTCGACAGCATAGGTGCCTTCAAAGAGCAAGGTTGGATTGTAGATGAAGTAGCCTACAGGAGCCATTGCGTTCGTCGGCTTTGAACCAGTGAGAATCTGGTCGAGGTAGCCCGCGTTATACCCGTAGCTGTCAGTGAGTCCCTGGAGCTGCGCGCCCCGAAGACTCCCCTCAGCATAAGCAATCGCTCCGGCATCGTTGCCGTTGAATGCTGTGAGCGCGGCGTTAATGCGCGTCACAATCGCGTTAAAGCTATTGGCGTTCGGCAAAAATCCGGGTCGTGGATTCGGCGAACCTGGCACCGGAAAGCGGATGAAAGCGTCGCGCAACCACACGCCGCCAAAATACCCGGCAAGGTGCATCAGCCACAGCAACGTCGAAAGCGACGGGTCGCCGGGTTCGGACGGTCGGAGTGTCTGCTCGAACACGTACACCGGGACGTAGCGTGAGAGAAAGTCGATCGGATCGTGACCTCCAAGTGGGGTTGTGCGTGCATAGGCGCTCACGAGTTGGTCGAGGAGGTCTATATCTTCGGTCATGACAGTCCGAAGGTTGTCGAAGAATGGGTAGGGCGGCAGGTTGAGCCGCAGGCGAGGTTGGCTTTGTGCAACGGCTATGCTGCCGAGAACTCCAGTTCTTGAGAGGGACGTGGCGGCGAGTCCGGTAACTCCCGCTCTCACCGCGCCAATGAAGAACGCACGGCGCGAGATATGGTTGTGCATGATGATTCCCTCTGCTACTGAATTAAAATACAGTAAATTTACTAAATCTTCAATTTCAAGAATTTTCTATATAAATTAATGGGCTTATTTATCAACAAGCAACTATCAAGTAATTATCAGGTATAGAGGATAGCGGCTAAGAGCGACACCGATAGCGTAGCGTAAAGCCTGCGGCATGGCTTCTCTACGAGAGGCTGCGCCAACGCTTAGAGCGTCGCAGCCCGTCATAGACATCGCATACAAAAAAGCTTGGTCATCTCAGAACCAAGCTCTTAGCTATCTCAATCAATTATTGGAGGTAGAGTAGTTTCACATTATGCAGCAGGTTGTTCCAAATTCACCTTGACAACTTTGTTCTTTTCTTGCTCAGTTTTTGGCAGTGTCAGATTCAAAATGCCGTCTTTATAATCTGCGGTGACATTGGTATTTTGAATCCGAGCAGATAGAGGAATTACACGTTGGAATTTACCATAGTAGAATTCACTTTTTGTAGTGCCATTGTTTTCGGTTTGAGTTTGGGACTTGCGCTCACCACTAATGTGAACAGCATCTTCGGTGACTTGAATATCTAAGTCTTTAGCTTCAAGTCCTGGCAGTTCTAGCTTCAAATGAATAGCATCATCAGTTTCTTGTAGTTCAGCAGCCGGAACTTTGATAAAGTCTCTGTCAAACAATCTAGATGGTACTCTGGTATCTCCAAGTAAGCCATTAATGTGACGTTCAAAAGCGTTCAATTCTTGCCAGGGGTTGTAACGAACTAGTGCCATAACTCTTTCTCGGAAAAATTCAGCTTCTGTTTAATCGTTTTTGCACTTGGTTGTGTGCTTATGTATTTATAATAAGTATGGTTAAAACTCCTGTAAATTCGGTTCTCATCACCTAATAAATTGATGATTACCGCACAAAATTAAGCAGTAAAAAAGATTACGGTTTACTCCAATTTTTAGGTTCGGTAAACCCTAATAATAACTATTAATACCAATATAATAATCAACTAACTATTCTGCTGTTGAAGTGGATAGTGCAGTCAGGCGTTGCTTATATTTCCAAAACAAATATGACACTCGCTTTACTCGCTTCGCCATCGCACTCTTCAATAAGCATTTCGATTTAGTCATCGGGAAACTGCCAAGATGAAATACTTTCTACATCTTTGCTACTGCATTGAATACAAGTAACATCAAATGCTGAATCCATCCACTCATAATCGCAAGCACGACAATGACAGAAAATATTATTACGGTTGGCATCTTTTATACCCTGATGCCATTGCTGTAGTTGGTCAGGATTTTGAAAAGGTAAATTATCAGACATTTTAATTTAATCACCACGAAACACCCTACTTAAACGGCTGCCCCCACCGCTCCCAATTTTCCTTGTTGAACGGCGATCGCCACTTTTGAATCAGGCTCAACTCTAGCGCCTGCCGTGCGCGTTGTTCAACTGGAGCATCCCACCAAAAACCAATATTAACTGCCGTCTCTATCTGATAGCGATAATGTAAGTCTTGGTAACTGCTGATGTAATCTTTACAGCCATGAGTCCCACGCCAGCGTTTGTTACTACGACAGGTTTCGCCAATATAAAGTAATAGGGAAGCAGCACTATCAATCACAAAATACAAAGCTGCTTGACCAAAATCATCTGGCATCCGGTAAAAAGCCATTGGTTGTAAATGCAGCGTAAACGGATCTATCGTCTCTGGGTCACAATGCACTGGAGCTAGGTCAAATAATGTCGCCTGCTGCACTGGCTTGGTTTCCCTCACCCGTTGCTGATAGTCCAAAATCTGCGCTTTCCACCTCAGCAAGGCATCAGCACTCATCACCAGCGCCTCTGCTCTACGTGCTGGTGTGGGTTTCACTTCTGGAAATAGGTTTAGTTGATTGGGTTCCAAGGGTATTACGGGAGCGTGGCGACTTGCTGATTATCCCCCAAAACTGAATTGAGTAAACTTGTTAACGGGTTTAAGCGATTCGCATGTTTTGAAACCGGAAACGGAACAATAAACTTATTTTTGCGCCCAAACCTGCGTGACGCGAGGGATGCAAAATATTGTTGTTTCGTCAGCAGCCAATGCCCTTATTTGGGCAATCGTCTGGTCAATCTCTTCTTGTGTTGTCAGTCCAGCTTCAATGAAAGCATCAACTGCCTCAAATAATGATAAATCGACTAGGCGTTTGGCGTTATAGCGCACTACAACGGGTTGCACCAAAGAAACGGACGGTGCAACCAACCCAACATCCTGAAAAACTCGGTATAGCGTGGTTCCAAGACGAAAATGCTGACCGCGAATGTCGCTGATAGCTAAGAAAAGTTCAAAACAACGCTCATAAGCCGGGGATGGCGGATCACAAAAGGCACAGCTAAAGTCTGCTTCCTCGCACACCATTAATCCACCAGGCTTAAGAAGCGATCGCATTTGGTCGAGTGCATCAGTAGGACGAGTTAAGTGCATTAGCAAAAAGCGGCAGTAAACCAAGTCAAAAGATTCTTTAGGTAATCCTATATCGTAGGCATTGCCAAGGGTAAATTTTATATTGCTTAAACCCTGAGCCTCTGCATTCTGCTGCGCCTTTTCTAGCTGTGCGGCACTCATATCTACACCAAAAACAGAGCCGCCAGAACCAACCTGTTGGGCCAGCCAGTTAGAAACATTACCAGTTCCGCAACCAATGTCAGCTACTAACATTCCTGGCTCAAGTCCAACTTGCCGGAATAAGAATTCTGTATAGGGCTTGTGGATGATGTTGAGGATTGAAAGCCGATGTGCGCCTAACTCCCCTGTGGCAAGTGTATAGCGGTCATCTTGTGCCATTTTTATCCCCCATACTACAACTTTCAGACTTCGGTAATTGTATAGCTCATCTGACCGTTTGGATGCTGCAAAGCAATTACAGTCAGCACAGCGCGTAACTGCTCAACTAGAGGCGGAAGTTAAGCAGTTACGCCAAAGTAATAACCAGTTAGAGCAAGTCAATAACCAATTAGATATAGCCAACAAACAATTACAACAGGAGAAAGCAGCTATGGAAACCACAGCACAGCAAGCCCAAACAGTTACTCTGAATGTCACTGAGTTAGATTCTTGGCTAGAAAAGAAAATTATTGAGGTGGTGAACAAGGTAACTCAAGGCATAGCAATAGCACCTGCTACCACTGCCACACCTGCCAAGATTGCACCATCAAGGAAGAGATTGACTGGCAAGCCAAGACTGATGATGAGGTATGGGGGAGCAAAGCGCCGGGGGCAGGTATAGAAAAAATTCGTAGGTCTTATCAGGCAATCTGTTTGTATAACGATACTGTGGCGACTGGGGACGGCGATCGCTTGGCTGTGACTAACCAAGCCCTGAGAGATTTATCTGGCTGTAATGGCTTGCTGGTGCGTGACTGGATTGAGCAACACAAAGACGAAATAATCAGTCATAACGCGAAATTCGGTATGGAGAACAAGAAAGACCCCAGTAACCCTGCTAGCTATGCCAACAAGGGCAAAGACACTAGTATTGAAAGCGAAACTAGCTGCTTAAACATAAGTTTCAGTAATGTATGTAACTGTTCTAACCTGTTTTAGTATGATTAGTAACCGCAACTATACTTAGTTATGTCTAGTTAAGAAAATATAGTCAACTTAACCCCGCCCCACACCCGACCACATATCCCCAGAGCGATCGCCCTTTAGCAAGTCATTAATAATGATGTTCGGGTAGTTATACTGGTGCAATATTTTTGACTCAGTAGATAAAACTGAAGTGCAGTTTCAGGAAGCTTTTATATTCTACGACAGCGCCGTGGATATGCCGGCACTATTCGTTAATAATTCCAAAAGCCTGCACAAAAGTAGCAAGATCCCTTCTAGGGCGAAAGACCCAAAACACGGCGGACAATTCCCGAACGGGTTTGTGCTTGAATCACCAATCCCTGATATGTTGATAGCATTGCTATCTACTTGATATCGATAGCTGTTGCTATCAATTGCGATATCACTATGTCTGACGAGAACAAACCCAGCGAGATGATCCGCATACCCACTCCCCTGATTCCAGCAGTTAGGGAGTTATCCCAGCTGCACCGACAAGGACGAACAAGCGAGTTGCTTCACTCTTTGGATGAATTAATACTGGCGTTGGACAGTAACAGTAGAAGCGCCAACCCTACTTCCCAAACGATATTAGCTATTTGCGAACGACTGGATAAGCTGGAATCACAGAACTTCGGTGAATCTAATAGCAACGAAACTGGAGCAATCCATAATCTCGCCGATTTAGAACAAAAAATTGAGGGGATGACAGCCCGAATGACACAGTTTACCGAGGCGATTATTAAAATTCAAAATCATCTCAACAACCAACCAAGGCGGCAGAAGAAATCGTACTATAACAATTCATCCTATCAAGGGCATACTCCGCGAATCCAACCATTAACGGAAGAAGGTTTAGCTTCAAGACTTGGTGTAAATGTAGAAACTATACGTGAACAGCGAATTAATCTGCATCCACCGCTTTTTGTGGCATGGTGCAAGGGCAAGGATAGATCAGGTATGGGGTGGGAATTTAACGAAAATACGGGGTTATATCATCCGGCAAGTTAACGGCGCTCTTGCGATCGCCCCTAGTCTATTAGCTTGAACATGCCAAATATTCCCTAACTCACATCTTGCACCTAGCCTTAGCGATTATAAATCGCGGCTATATAAACGAAGAAACGAAGTCCGCCTGGTATTGTGAAGACTAACGGAAAATCAAGGTTCAAAACCCGCGCAGGCGGGTTTTGCCTGTGTAGCCAAGCCAGTGCGTTGGGCGGCTCCGCCGACTTGAAGCACCTGGCGTGCGACTTCTAGTCGCCTGGTGCAAGATATAAGCTAATCGCACGCAGCATACTTGCACTACCTTTACTGTTAACCAAAAGAATCGGCGCAAGATGCGATGGACGATTCGCTTCAATAAAACCTGTGGCTGCGTGTTTAGCACTAGCCGTCACCATCACAACAATGTCAGAATTTCTCACCCACTGACGCAGCCTATCATTACCTCCCTTGTCATGACTGAGATAAACTGTCACTTCTTTACAAGCTGCTTCTAAAATACTTTTTACTCTGATTGCTGCGGTTTCTGTGAGAGTGTAAATAAGAACAGATTTACTCTTGAGTTTTTGGAAAATATTCACCTCAACTTCCAGATTTTGCTCGACTAAACTCGCTGGTTCGTCAAGCAAATCTGGAAACGATTCTCCTAAGTGTAAATCTTTTACCAAAGCGCGAAAGATTCCCCTTTGCACTTCATCAATACGTTCTGTAAAACGGCGTAGAGTTTCAGCCGTAGCAAATAGAAGTTGTTCGCGCTTTTCTAGGACTGGGCAAGGATATGATATTAGTACATCAATTAAGTCAAGCATCCAATCAACTTTTTTGGGTGAGGCGAACCTGTCCCAAAGCTCCAAAGCATAGTCTACAATCTCTGTATATTTTGCTGTATTAACTCCCAAAGTTAAAATAGCGATCGCTAAATCATTGAACAAAACCAAATCAACATCCCCACCCTCTGTACTCAGGACTAGCAGTTCTAGCAATGAGTAATAAAGGCTCTCGAACTCGCTACGGGGAAATTGCTCATCTTTCTGAAAAAATCCTAGCAAGTAAGGAAGCGCATCGTGCAGGATAGACTCAGATGTTGAGCCTACTTTACTTAACAATTCGTCAAATTCTGCCACCGCCTGTGGTTGCATCAGCAAGCTAGTGACATCCCACTCGGCAGAACCCTGGCGTGCAGTGTATAACGCTCGTTCCCAGGTTGGCTTTTTATCAAGTTGCGATAACCACTCCAACCAATTCGTTGGGACAGATAAAGCTGTTGGGGTGTCTTTTGTTGTACCTTTTTGGCTTCCCCGCAGTTGAGTAAGAAAATCTTGGTTCCAACGTACCTTTAGCAAGGCTGTTTGCTCGTCAGCAGTCAACTCGTCAAAGGCTTGCAATACAGCTTTTTCCACCGCCAAAGTTTGCAACTCGTAGGCGCATTGAAGGAGCAAGCGAACTTTCTCTTTCGACGACGTAGCATTACAAAGCAATGAAAAAGCTTGATCAAAGTCTCCATTTTTGGATAGCTGTTCGGCTTGTTGCAGGGGGTCGCCTTCGCTGTTCGGGGTAGAATCTTTTAGCAGTGCAGCTAACCTTTGCAAATAGCTGCGGTGAGTTTCTTCAACTTCCCCAATTGCCAGCAGTTCGTCTCGAAGTGCAGGTTTCGTTGGTTCTCCACCCACCGCCAGCAGCATAAATAATTTCAATACTTCCGGGATTTTACTACCTGCACGGACAGCAAAAAGATTGTTGTAACGGGGGAAAACTACTTCTTGGAAATAGGCTACAGCACTGCCTGGGGCGTTATTGTCCTCAAAATGTTGTAGTTCAGTGCAGTATACTGCCTTCAGCAGAGCTTGGGTAACGGCGAAGGGGCGGCGAACCTGTAAAAGATTGCCTAGTTCCGGGAGGGTAAGCAACTCATTCCATTGCTCTAGTTCTGCTAAGAGTTGCACCCGCAGAAACAGCAGATTCAGCGCATCCAGACGATGCTGGTCTACAAGGTATTGTAGTGAGTTTTCCGCAGCAATGCGATCGCCTGCTTGCAATGCCATATAAAAGTCCCGCAGTACGCGACCTGTGGGACGGGGAATATCTGCGACCCGTTTCACCCGTCTCTCACTCACTCGGCGCATCTGCTCTAGTGCTTCCCAAACATCCGTCGCTTGTCCGCACAGTTTGACCGCAGCGCCTCCAGTAAATTCGTAAATTGCTAATTCTATAGGGTCTTGGGGGTTTAGTTGCGCTCTTTGTCCGCGAAATGTCGAATATGTGGGGCCAACAAACGCCATTAATTCTTCACTCAAACGGCGTAATTGGCGTTCCGAAAGGGCGATGCCGTACCAATCTACACTCTCGGAACGCCAGCAGGGAAGAATTGTTGGCTGAGGTTCGCCTTTGGTCAACAACTCGACCCAAGGACGGATTTTGGCTTGTTTTCCTTCGCCACGTTCAATCTTGCCAAGGTCAAATTTGTTGTCAGTGCCAAAAAACTGCTCTAGGAAGTGGCGGATATCTGCATTGCTGGCATTAGTCATCGCTTTTGAATATCACATAGTTAATATAGTAGGATGTGTAATAAAAAGTACTCAAATTTTTACAGGATAAAAATTAAATAATCCAAAATAGCATTACGCCCCTCCCCATCGGTTAGTAAAAATCAACTGTTGTTCAGCGATCGCTTCTGGGGATGTTTCATAAGTTACAACTTCCTCATTGACTGTAATACCGTTGTAGGTGAAGTTCATCGAACCTGCAAGATAATACCCATCTCCCAGGATACCTTTTGCGTGGAGTTCTTCGGTAATGTGGAATCGCACAGGAACATCCTGATAGTCAGTTTTGCCTTTGATTTGTTCAATAAATCTGTGGTTATGAGAGTCGGGACGGGTAGCAATGTGTACAGTCGTTCCCCGTTCAGCTAGAGTGGCGAGGACTTGGGAGAGGCGAATGCGGGAACGACTCCATGAAGGTTCTAAGCATAGGAAGGTGTTGGCGGTGTTATCGATAACGGGGATGTCAGATATCCACGGAGAAACAAGCCACACGCATTGGCTGGGGGTGATAAGTTCGGCGACGAAGATTGTTTGGAGTAAGTCAGGGATTTGGCGGGAACTTAGGCGTGAGTGAATATAGCGGGATGACATTTCTTCTTATTCTTGACGTGGATCTAACTGGGGCGGATGCCAACCCGCTTCTACCCAAAAACGACGAGCAACTTGAATCGAAGGCTCATCCCGACGTTCATCATTGAAGTCAAAACGATGGCTAGTAGCTCTCCCTGTAGAAGTTGTACCGACAATTTTTGTCCCGTCTTTTGTCCAAATAAAATGCTCAGACCATTGTTGCTGACGGGGATGAAATAGAGGGACTTGTTTTTGAGTGTTGGGATCAGTACCTACTGTAAAATTATAGTGACGCTCATTACAGCGATGACAAGCTAATGCCAAATTATCCAATTCATCAGAGCCACTCAAAGACTGCGGCATGATATGGTCAATGGTAAAACGGTCTGGACTCAAGTATTCTGGAGAGTGACAGTATTCGCAGAGATATTCAGCTCGTTTTCTTACAAGTCTTCGAGTTTGTTCGGACACCATTTACTTTTGGCTGCTAGTTGAGCGTTAATCAAGGTAAATATTCGCTCAAGTTCGGAAATGCCTACATATTCAGCTTCTTCTTCAGGAGTGAGCGCATCAGCTTTTTTCTTCTGCAACAGTTCTTCAAAGCGAGACTGTAGCTCATCGGTAAATTTAAAAAGATAAATATCACCGAATTCGCTCATCCTGATACCAGAAGACATTAAGGATGAGGGTTGAACCATCAATTGAGTAGTCATTGTGTGTTCACAGTGCCTTTGGTTCTATTGTGCCTCAATTAATCAATGATTATAACGGTGTGGGTGGGTGCGATCGAATAATTTCCAGATAATTCTACGTATAGGAACTTTTGCCGATGTTATCGATAACGAGCATACTAAATAGATATCCAGGGAAAACCGAGCCATACGCACTGACTGCGGTTGCTGAGTTAAGCGACGAAGATTGTTTGCAATAAGTCAGGGTTTAGTAGATGCTTAAGTGGGAGGACATTGTAAGTAAACAACAGATATAAGTTACTCTGACTATTGAATATTAACAAATAGCATTTTTTTGTTATATAATTTATTTAAATTTGAATAATCATCGCTTATTTCAGGATTGAGCTGCTTCAGCTTTTTTATTAGCTGGTCAATGTTATTACTGTTTTCAGGATCTATTTTTATGCTATTATCTGTTTTGATATAGCGAGAAATAATATAACCTTTAATAGCATTCCACATATTTTCATTCATCATGAAAAATCTTGATTGTGGATTTATAAACTTAATATCTTTCTCTAATAAAGTCTCAATTTCTGGAGAATAAGCACTTATTTCAACTGACTTTAGTTCAACTTCTTGAAATAGTTGCTCTCGCACAGAAGTTTCATTATCTAAATTTCGTTTTGCTAATGATGCCTTAATCGCTTCATAGATTTCTTCTTCTGAAAGAATTTTAGTGGCACTATCTGTCAGTATTTTTTGTTTATAAAAATATAAGTCTTGAGACACTTTTATTTACCTCTTGCTTGCTTGATATAATCAAACAATGACTGTAAATTACCAACTTTTTCTAAATTTATCAAAAGTTTTTGAACGTGTTCACAGTCATAATATTTTATATCTACACTTGGATAATCATTTTGCAAATTTTGGAGGATGTTAATACTTTCAACATTAATATAATTAACTGGAAATACATAACGGTAGCCGCTTGGAAGATTTCCTCTATCCCAACGTTGTCTAAGTTTTTTAATTGATTGTTTTAAATAACCTGTATCAAAATCACCTTCCATATTGGTAGGAGAAGTTTTGCATTCATATATATAGTTACCAGTTTCAAAAAATTTTGATTCCATATTGTGAATAGCCGAATTTTATTATTGTTAAAGCATTTATTTTGAGACGGTGAGTAGAAGATTTAAGCTACTTTCGGATTGCTGCGAAAATGCGCTTTTACTTCATATTCTTTGCCTAACTTACTTTTGGCAACATACCCATCTATTGCAATAATCTTTCCTTCCATCAAACCTGTAATTAGTTGATCTGCCTTTTGAGATAAAGCTACAAAATCAGTTGCAGGCTCATTCTCACCCAAATTATCTACATAATCTATACCTGGCTTCATTTTAAACTGATTCATTAAATCCTTCAAAACTGATTTAAAGGTTAAATCAATAACTTTTCCTTTTTGAAAAGGATTCATTTGATGAAAATCAGGCAAAGACTCAAGAGCTTTAGATAGTGCATTTTTTACTTCACCAATTGAAAAAGTTAACATTCTGGTTAATTCTTATAAAAGTAGATGTTGGCTAACAAAAAGTTAACTTAACTATTAGTAAGAACACTTCAGTAATTACACTTGAATTTAGTCATGGCAAAGTATCTTTTACGCTACTAATTGTAACTCCCGAAATTACGCCCTTCATTCACGTAGCGTTTCACAGAAAAGGCATTGCACAACTCTTAAAATCAAAACTCATCTAGAAAAAACCTAAAAATATTGATAGGCTGAATTTAGATTTTCTCAATTTGCAAATTTTGAGGATTTTTCAGGATAAAATGATTATCTTGTTTGACTAAATCACCTGTGCCGCGAATTGGTAAACGCTCCTGATAGGTGAGATTGAGGGGATATTTAATATAGTTTTCATCCAGAATACCTCTAGATGTACATTTTAGTTGTACTTCTAGTCTAGGGGAAAAGATTTTACCTGTACCACCTCTACTGACTATTCCTAAATCTACGCTATCGTTATCAACTTCTGGTCTATATAAAGAATAACCTGCAACGGCAGCGATCGCTCTAATATAGCTAATGCTAAATTGTTCTTTTTGTTGGTTAATTATGCTTTGATAATGTGAGAAAAATTTTGATCCATAAATTAGAAAAGAGTTAACGAAAATTCAGGCTTTCGCGCTAATCACAAATTAAAACTTTGAATCAAATCATGAGTGAGAGTTGAAATTATGAATCATAACTAGAGAATGAGTTGAAAAAACACAATTGAACAAAACTTGCACAAAAAATCCCTGACAAAATTGTTCTAACTTAAACTTTCAATCCAAAATATGATTCAAATACCCATTGTATGGTTCAAAACTTTTATTTTAATAGATATTTGAGTAAAAATAAAATATTTCATTGAACAAGCGATCGCCCAACAACAGAGCGATCGCCTACTCAACTCGTAGCTGAATAATAATGATAATCAAGCCGAAGGATTGATACAAACGTCTCTTTTATCAGTCTTTTTATCCCCTATACACGATAATCATTATTAGTAAAAAAACTCGAATATTAAAAGTGAACTATAAACTGGATACTCATTCCTGAAGCATATCATGAGTTAAAATCTCAATTTTTAGTTCAAATCACAGTAATATCCATATTGTGTTGGATGGTCAGACTTTATCTTCAAGCAGATTATTACTGCACCGTTTCTCGCACCCGTAGCCTCACCCCAAACCCTCCCGGATACCTCTGCACCCCCTCCACCAATGGATAAACCTGCAAAAACCCAAGTTCCATCGGTTCGACTGCTAAACTCAAAATCGCTGACTTTAAATCTCCCCTCGCATCAGGAGGCGCTATCAGCGAAACCGATGCACCTTGCTTAAACGCTTCCTCCACCTGTTCTCGCCAATTGGGTTCATTCAGCCAAACTGTGCGATCGCCCACTTGCAAAATATCCAGTAAAATTTCTCTATCAGCATCGGCAATCACAACAAAGGGATTGTAAGAAGATAAGGCGCGAGAACGAATAATATTTCCCCTCGCCCACAACAGCCCATAAATCACTTGAAACCGCCAATAGGGATTAGGCTGCATTAAACCAAGATGCAACAATGCCTGATCCAACTGGTCATCGTTGCTGGCGACATAAGCAAACACCCGCGCATCAATTTCAATACCTAAACGCGCTTCTTCTTGATGCCACAAACGAATCAAATCCAGCAGTAGTTTATCGGTTTCTGAGGTACTTCCAGGACGCAAAACCCGTGCGTTAATTGCAGTCATCACCGGATGCGTTACCAAAATCCCCTTAGAGGACAGGACTTTGCGGAGGCGATCGCTTGCTTGTTTTAATTCACCATGTCCTTCGGCTAACCGCACATCAGCCATTGCATCGGCGACATCTGCACTGGTTTGGGTTAACTCCAATAACCGCGTCAGTTCCGAGTTCACAATCTCAAAATCTCCAGGTGACAACGCACTCCCCGCCAATCGGAAAAAATTCGCCGGATCAGCAGCATAGCGCCGCAAGATTTCCTCAATCACCCCACCGCCACCAATGGTAGATTCAGTTATCCAAATTTCCTCTACTCCCTCTGAAATAGCAGATGCATCTGGTGGACGCGGGCCAGGATCGATATCTAAAATCAGGTCGCCCAAATCAAAGTGGGGACACAATTGCCCGCAAGCATCCAGCAGCGCCCCTCCCAAGGTCGCTTTAAAACGTAATGCTGCCCAAGAGTGCCACTCTTCATCAGGTTCTGACCAGAGAATCGGTGCAAGGTCATTTAATATAGTTTGGATGATGTCTGCGTTGGCAAGTGCCAGCAACCTATCATGTACCCTCTGCCGTCCCTGAATTTGTTCTGGTGCAGATTCCCCTTCTTCCAGTAGAGTTTCTTCGACGTTCAAGCTTTGAAAGATATTGTCCAGAACCCTTGCCATTTCTTGACCCATATTTTCACCCAAAAGCGCCTCAAAAGCTTCAGGTAGGGAGATTTGGTCTGCCAAGGCGCGGGCGGTGAGCATCGATATATATATTTGATAAAGCCATTCCCGTTGAAAGACATTTGTTAATTCACACAATCTGGCATCTATCAAGACCCGATATCGGAAATATGCCGTGCGAAACGCCCAAATCTTCTCTGGATTAGAATCGCTGGGACTGATGCTGAAATTAGGGGGAATACAAAAGCGAAATACTAGACCATCAACAGATTGGGCAAATCCTACAGCTGCTGGACTACCATCGTGTTTTTGGGTGAAGCAAATTGTCGTATCGAGTTCGTCACCTTTTTGAAAACGGATGTTAGCATGGGAGGCGATCGCAAACCGCCGCACTTCAAGGGGCGATTGTTGGATGTGGGTAAAGCAGCAAACTTCTGTAATAATTTTGCACCACGAGGAACCTTGGGGTAATTCGAGTTTAATACCGGAGTCGGGAGGAATTATTTGACTGCACCATTCTAATTGGGCATTAGAACGAACGGAAATGCTGGCAGGAACTTGTGTAAGATTGATTGCCCAAGGACGAATGCAGCGAATATCTACAATTTCTCCATTTTGCCAAAGTTGAAAAATTCCCGCTTCTTCAAATTCAGTACAGTAGTCTTCTATTGGTAAATTTTGTTCTCTTTCTTGCCAATTCGGGGGAGCAATCCAGTGAGTTGCATGGATGTGTTGTACCCCAAAACGACGACTAGCCCTGCCTGGTGTAAAGGTTTTCAGTGCTTGAATAATGGGCATGAGGTTAATATCTGGCTGGCTATTACGCAATTGGGGAGGTGTCGTAATCTTTACTTCTGGTAAGAGCAAGTCGCTAAATAAACTGGGGGGAACGAAATCGGGTAAGGGGTCGTTGGTTTGATAATCTTGATTTGATTCATTTAAATGTACTGAAAAGCGATACCAATTAGACTTTAAACGCCGCAGCAAAGTGGGAAGTACCACCATCATCAATGACCTTGGGGCTTCCCAGAGAATAGCTTCGACCTCATCTTTGCTCAAATTCAAGGCTGATTGCAGATATGCTGCCAATTCGAGTTGTCTTGTTTCTGTTTCGAGAATCTTTTCAATTAGTTCTATTTCTAATTGCTGGCGTTTTTTTGCGTATTCAGATGGGCTGGCAAAATCATACCAAACACTTCCTTTGATTGCTGCTAACTGGTGTCCTACCCAATCCATAAAAGCGAAAACCGCAGATGTGCGAATAACATAGCGGTTTTGGATGGGGAGCGAGCGCTTTTCTAAAACTGGGTTAAATAACATATCATAGCCTTGATAGACAATGCGATCGCGTCCGTAGTCAGAAAGCACTACCACTGTCCAAGGTCGCATAATTCGCCGTCGTCCAGCACGTCCTTTTCTTTGGAGAAATGAAGCCATATCTCGCGGTGATTTGTGCTGAATTACACCTCCAACCTCTGGGTCGTTGAATCCCACTTCTAGGGATGCAGTAGCAACAATTACATCGCTATTTGGGGTAACTCCAGTATCTTGGGAACTAGTGCGGCCAATACTTAAAGGCAATTCCAACCCATGACCAATTTCTTCACATAAAAGCCAAGATTGCCCAGCAACTAAGCGTTCGCTTCCCTCAGATGCACTATGCGATCGCAATGCTGCAAATGGCTGTCTTCCCCGCAGAGGACGACCCCAACTGTCGCATCCTTCGGCATCCAAAAGGTTATGAAATAAGCGGTTGGTTACATCTAAATCGTCAGTAAAAGCAAAAACACGGGAACCATAGAACCCTTGGCTGGGAGGGTCTTCAGATGGATCAAGGATGCGCCGTAGCAGCATCGAAGTTAGTATCGTTGTAGACAGTAAACTCGTTCCAGATACGGGGTCGCCTCTGAGAACTAATTGATATTCCGTGCCTTCCGCAACTTGATTTTCGCCGGGAGAAACTTCCTCGATAGAACCAGGATTTAAGCCTATCAGTTGGCTAAAAAACTCTGCTGCACTTTCTAATGTTGCCGAAAGACCCGTAAATTGGACTTTTGTGGCAATTATTTTCTGCCAACGTCGCAACAGGTAAGCAACCTGTGCCCCGTGAATACCCGTGTAAGTATGTACCTCATCAAGCAAAACTATCTGAGGCTTTTTCGCAGTTGCAATGCCGAATATATGACCGTAACGGGAGTCTCCCATAGACCGATTGAGCATTTCTGTGCTGGTAAAAACCAAGTCTGGGGGAGTTTTCGTCATGCGATCGCGTGTTAAAATTACTTCATCTTCTTGGATAACAGCACCGCAAGATAGCTTGAGACAAGAAAGTTGTTCTTTACCTGCTTCTAAATCAGCCCGTCGCCAAGATAGCGCACCCTCACATCTGGGACACCGCAGGTAAGGACAAGTAAACCCACCACTTTCAGCTTCCCATTTATCCTGTACCCGATCCAAAGTTGCGCTTCTGGGAGTTAAGCCAAAAAATGCACCAATAAGAATTTTACGCTTACCTTCTGCCTTGAGGACAGCATCAAGACGACGTGCTTCTTGATAGGTTTCAGAAAATTGGTCTTTGAGAAGTTCGTTACGGGGATAAATTGCCAGTCCCTTACTCCAATACTCATTCTTTTTCAACAACCCTGCAATATGCGCCAGTGCTGGTAAGTAAAAAGATAAAGTCTTCCCCGTTCCTGTCCCAGCACAGACAATCATCCCGCGACTTTTCGTGCTGTTTAAATCCCGCAGCATCCGGCTTGTAGCGCGTAGCTGAAAATCTGCAAGTTGAACCTCACCACGCAATGGCGAATTTAGTATAGCTGCAACAGCTTTTTTTCGTATTGGAGTTAATAGTTTATCTGCCTCTAGCTGTTTAATTACTGCTTCTGGCGTAATATATCTTTTGGGATAAATTCTCGGACGGATTTGTAAGCGATAATCAGCAACTAAGGTAGGAGATGTTTGCCAACTATTATTCGGGAACAGTTGGCGGAGACGGGCAAATAATCTCACCCCTTCCGCCATCCTGGTGCGAAAAAGGCGATCGCCTCTGAGGTTGAACTCAAACAACAATTTGCGATCAATGATTTGCTCTATAAAATCCCAAACATCCTCATCAATCTCACAATTATTTAGAAAATCGTCAGCAAGTTCTTTAATTTCATCTTCAGAAAATCCACCATCAATAATTCCCCACGTCAAAAGTTGAACTTCCTGGCGTTCCAACTTATCTAAAAATTCTCTAATTATTTTATCCCAGTTGGTAGTCACCCTTGCTCTGCCCTTACTTTATTTTAAATCAAGCGAATTCTTAAGGAATCAGAAATACCATGCTGATTAATCCAATCTTGAACTTCTGGAGTTAAAAGATTTAAAGGCGCTCCTTGATTTGCTGCTGCTCGAAGAAAATGCAATACAGCTTCAGGAACTTCATCAGAGCTAAGACTATTCCAATAATATTTTAATTGTTCAATTTTACGTTCATATACTGCAAACTCAGCATTGTTTTTCGGATAAATAACATTTTTTATTTCTCTATCTATAATCTGAATATCCCGAACTGTGTTTTTAAAAGCTTCTACTTTAGCCAGTAAATTGAGGATTTCATTGTTAGTGCTAGGCATTTGTCGATCCCGGTAGCTTTTCCATGCTTCGCTCAGTTGCTGTTCTAGAGTAGTTTTTAGGCTATCTATATTTGACTTTAAAATATTACCTTTAAAATTTTTATTGTCAAGAATCCACTCGGAATTATTTTGTAAATTATCCTCAACATTAATAACAAAACTTAAAATAGACTCTACTTTCTGAGTTAAATCAATATTGTTAATACCTCTTTGGCGAAAAGCTTTTAATGCTTCCACAAGTGGCTGAATAGTTGCAAGTGCATCAGCAATTTGCTTTTGCCTAGTTTGAATAGTTTTAAGATAACCTACAAAGTTTTGCAGAGATTTTCTACGTTGAGATAAATCAATTAGTTCTTGTGATTTTTCTAAGAGCATTTTGTATCACCTTTAATTTCATTCATAAGATTCCGTAAGTTAGCTAACCCCTCACAAATTTCTTCGTAACTAGATTCTCCTGTTGCACCATCAGGTTGCTCTAACTCTGCAATACGACTTTTGGCTTCAAGAATCGAAGCATCCAGAAAATTATTAGTATTATCGAGGAATTCTGAAGAATCAGTAATAATTTTTTGATAATCTTCACTCAAGTCTTGAAGTAATTTACCAACTTTACTTTCTGGGTTGTCTTTCTCAGCTTGTACGCGCTTCATTGTATCTTGATACTTGGTAATTGCGGTACGTCTAAATTTATTTAGTATGTCTTTCATTCCAACAAAGTCTTTTTTACCACGAAATACACCTTCACTTTGTGCTGAAATCATTGCAGCTTCGAGAGTTTTAATAACTTTCTCTTTATTAATTTCTTCTCCCAACTCAGATACTAGAGATTGATAAATATTAAACTGTCGTTCGTACTCTTCTTGAATAGCATTCTCTAGGAGTTCATCGACTTGTTGACGTACCTTTTGTAACTCTGGAAACTTATCGCGGACATCTTCAGGAATTTGCTCTTGAGGTTGCCAATATTTACGCACTTTTTCTAGAGGTTCAATAATTTGAATTGCATCAATAATTTGAAACGTTGAATAACTACCTTTCGTACAAGCAATTCGACTTTTAACAATATCTAATAATGCTTCTCTGTTTCTCTTGAGACTAAAAGTATCAAACAGCTTTTTCCAACTAGATGCACGAGTTGTATCATCGCTTTTATCTAAGTCGATAAACAAAGAATTAATCAAATTTTCGAGCGTATTAGTAGGATACCCCGCCATCGTGGCGCTAATCGCTAGTAATTCCACCGCAGCAGGTACGGGGTTCCAAGGTTCACCAGATTCGCGGGGATAAAGGCGAATTTTTTCGATGACGTACTGACTCCAGCATTCTAGATACTTTGCGTACATACGAAAATAGCGATCGCCATTTTCAAACTTCCAATTTCCATATTTATTGTACTTTAATATACCTTGAAATACGTATACAGTTTCTGTAAATTCCTTATCATCATCTGGATTGAGAGGAAGCGATAAAACAACCCCGGAATAACGTGTTCTCTTATGTTTCATTGGGTTATGGAACATGAGATTTTCTTGCTTAAGCAACTTACCACCACTACCGACGAAAGTACCCTTCAGCAGCATTTCAGTATCCCATTCAATTTTTTCGATAATAGCGGGGAAAAGCAACTGACGAATATTTTGTGCAAGCGTATCTGATAGTTGTCCTTCATTGTTCCAACTATCGAGTTTTTCAAGCTTTTCTTGTAGCGAAGTATCAATTTTATATTCCCCTGAAGGTTCTACAACCCTTGGTGTTATTGGATGAGGTTGGGGTGGAACAGGCGGAATTTTTATTGGTTTAGCCTTAACATCAAGCAGAGGTAAATTAAAAGCAGTATGAACTTCTGAGAATAAATTGCAAAGTTCATGACTATCATCCCACAGGTCTAAAAATATCTCTCGACGCTTTGAATTTTGTGGATCTTTGGCTTGAATATGTAACTTCACATCAGTACTCAATCTCATCTTCCCGAAGTGTTTTCCTAAAGTAACTGAAGGAAAACGCCCATTTTCAATATCATCAATAGAATTTTCCAAAGTGTATTTCAACACATCTCTAATTAAAATTCTGGGGTTAAATTCATCTGGATTTACTCTACTAAACATCTGTTCTAAAGCTTTAGAATTGAAAGGATAAAGACCCATTCCCTCAACATGACCAAAACCTGTATGACAAGCTTGGGAATGTTCGCATTCGTTACAAGCACTTTCTATTTCATCTCTATTTTGAGAATTAGCCCAGTTTTCAATGTCTTGTTCCTTTAAGCGAACAGCATTTAGATATCTAGCAACAAATACTTGAATATCATCCTGAGTAATTAAAGATTTCTCACCAACTGTATCAATATTAAGATTGACGCTGAAGGTAACGCGCTGTTGCACTGTATCAATCAAATTTTTAAAATAACCTGTAGTACAAGCTAATGCTGTACGCATAGCACATAATGGCTTATTTCCAGCTTGCTGAGGTCTTGCTAAAACTGCTTCCAATACTTCTCTATCAATACCTTGCAATTTAGCGAAATCTTCAATTAAAAGTACTAATTCAATATTTTTTTCTGCTAATGTCTCTCGTACTTCGCGCATTAATTGCTGCAAGTCTTCTCGACCAAAATTCAAAACTTGGGTGATAGCTTCATCTAAGTGATCATTTAACCAAATTACGGTGTGCTTCTTTATATCCTCATCATTTATTAATAAACTATAAAATTCTCGTGCCTTTTCTCCAGCTTTTTGAATATTTAAAATATTAAGAGGCAAATCTTCGATAGAAAACTCACGACGTTCATTAATATCTTCAATAGTATATTGATATCCCAGTGTATGAATTACTAAACGATGAATAATCTCTCCATCTCTTAATAAATGTTCTCGAAAGAAATCATCATATAGCAAAGCAGGTAAATTTTCGATTAAATATTCCTGAGTTTCCTCATCAGCAAGTTTAGCGCGTGTATGTTGTCCGTTAATACCAACTTGAAAAGCTAAATTGTTTAATAATTGTTCTCTTGCACCCTTATCTGTGAAAGTCCGGCTCGATTGATTTAAACGTTTGCGGTACTCATCTAATTTATCTGCCTCAAATTCTGCAATATTTAAAATCTTTTCAATTATATCTTTTAAATTTGTGCCAATTCTGGGAATTAGCAGCACTTTTCGTCTATCGGTTGATTTTATATTAGCTTGCAACCAACGAATCAGGTGAGATTTTCCCGTACCCGTCTCACCCAAAACAGGTACAAAGGCAAAATCGTTTTCACCTAAAAAATCTTTGAGAAACTGTGCTTCATCATATTCTTTTTGTGATAAAGCTTTAATAGAGTCCTGACGATACATTGCAATAGGATGATGTGTAGCCAAAAACAAATGATTTGCAGTTTGGGTTGCTTCCACATTCATCACCTGACGAATCATATCCAGTTTCCAACAGACAAACTTTTCAAAAGTCATGATTTTTCTCCTTTCCAAATAATGTGAGAAATTCGCCCATCATTATCAACTTGGTTATTGACTTTTGGTAAAATCATAAAGACTGAATCAGATTGTCTCTCAAGCTGAATCTCACCCTCATCGTGAAGTCGAAATAAGGCAAAAGCTGTACTTGTAGAAAGAAAATTAGTTTCGCGTGTGCCAATTTGTTCTTCTACCTCTTCTCGAAACTTTCCAGTTTCAAATAAAGGACATTGTTTGGCTAATCTATTAATAAAATCTTGGATTGTAATTTCTTGTTGTCCATTAAACAAAAGCTTGAGATTTCGTTTAATATAAGCTGTCGGATCGGGAACTGTGAGAGGTTTCCCTCCCAAAGTATGACCCCATGCAAAACCCAGGTAGCGCATCCAGTCATCCATTTGCACAAAGAGGCGACTGCTTGACATTTTCAAAAAATCGCCTGCTTTTTGGTTACTAATACGCTTTTCCACTTCTTCCCAAGTCCCAGGTGCATCGTAAATATCCTGTGCTAAATACCAAGCACAAACCCGACCAAAGTCTTCTTCATCTTCGTTATCAGATGTAAAAAAAAGGTAATTGAAAGTATCAGGTAATAGCTTGTCACCAAGCTGAGGATTTATTGCATCTTTTGGTAAAGTTTGATTAATTGTAACTTCTTCATTCTCTTCGATTAAAAGTTTGCATTTTATGCTTTCCCTAATAGCATCATTGAACATAGGATGAGAGGTTTTTTTGTCTTTTGATTTTTCTTCACTCGCTAAATGTTCGACTAATTTATCAGGAGATAATATTTTTTCTAATACGTCTCTCTTCTCCCTTTGTCCTTGAGCATGAAGTAAATATCTAAATATTCCCCGCATTCTACTGGGATGAGCCAAACCTGTTTTTAAAACACTCATATACTAACCTCGGTACAAAATACATCAAATTTAAAATATCTGCCTGAAAAAATATTAATTAATAGTCGGTCTTCTCTCTCTGGGTCTGGTGTATTTATAGGAAGTAAAATGATGCGCGTTCTGCTTAATGTACTGTAATTAGATAAATATTTTGCAGGTAAACGTATTCCTGGAGGATGAAAAATCAGAGTGGGTATTCGTGGCATTAGCACAGGTTTATAACTATCAAATAGAAAAATAAATGAGTTATGTATTTTACTACTTTCTTTCAAAAATTGATTATATTCTGGAGAAATTACAATATTATTCATCCCCTGTTCTATTAGCCACTTAAACAATTTTCGACCTCTTGACAACTTATTTAATTGTTCCAGCGAATCATAGAAAATAAGCAGAATTTTTTCACCTGCAAGCAACCTTTGGATTTCTTTACCCTGAATAAAATTGGTTTTTTGCCATACAGGTCTAGAAGCAGGCATTATTCCGGGAAAAGGTGTGACTCCATTTTTTCTACAAACAGGACAACCTCCACAAGCATGAGAAACTATCACGGGATTTCTGGGTTCTGGAGTGTGACGTGAGGGAATACTATACGCTTGTGCAAATATTTCTGAAATACAACGTTTAGCTTTTAAAGTTTCTTTCATCAGTTCAAGGTTTTTATAACTCCAGCTTTGGCGTTGATGGCGAACTGGTTCAACTTCAGATTCCCAAATAAATTTTTCTAAATGGCATTCATTGCGGATACGAATACTGCGAGAATTTCGGTATAAATCCCAAGCTGCTTGATAAGCTTGTTCAGATTCTGATTCAGAGTTTTTCTTCTGAGGAGGTTCTTCTGAGTCTATTTCAATTAGATTTGCTCGGTTCATCAAAGTTAACGTGCGAATATTCCAAGCCCTATTTTGGTCACTTTGCATATCAATATCTCCTTCTAGCAAAGAGGGAGGATTATTAATAGGCACACTATATTTACCGTCTTTCAGGGGTTCTTTTTTCGCAAACATACTTTCCCAACGCTGCAATCCTCTCTCAATAGTAATTGTCGATTTTTCGTTTAAACCACGAGCAACATTGAAGTCTTCAGTTGTATATAATGTTAGCGACATACAAGCTTTACCATCTCTTCCTCCCCGTCCAACTTCTTGATAGAAACGGTCAATGGTTTCGGGAATACAAACGTGAATTACTGCCCTGACATCTGATTGGTCAATACCTAATCCAAAGGCAGAAGTAGCAACAACTATATCAATCTTTCCTTCTCGCCATTTTTCAATTAGTTGCTCCCGTTGCTGAGTAGTAGATTTACCTGTCATCAGGTCACATCTTTTAAATCCAGCGCGGGTTAATTCTCGTTTCCAATTCTCGACATCTTTAACTTTAGTTCCGTAAATAATTAACGGGTGAGGAAGATGATAAACTGCCTCAAGTAGCCTTTTTTTTCTAACTTCTTCACTCTCACATCGCTTAAACCAATAAGCAGGCTCTGGCCGCAACTGTACAGCAGATATTACTTGTAAATCTTTCCCAAATAAGGTTTCCAGGGTGTCTAAACAAGATTCTGTTAATGTTGCTGTTAGTAATAAAGTTGTGAAGGAATTAAGACGCAGTAAATCTCTTCGCAAACCGGGAATTTCTTGAAATGCGGGACGAAAATCATCACCCCATTGCTCTACCATGTGCGCTTCATCGATAATAAAATACCGTAATATCCCTAGTTTGGCTGCTTCATACAGAGCAGGTGCTAGAGAATCCATTAAACTTTCAGGAGAGGTAAAAATTATCCTTTGGGTTCCGACGCGAATGCGATCGCGTATCCCTTCTCTTCTTTCTTTACCCTCTACAGAATCATCGCTATAATAGGCTGTGGCATGATGTACAGAAGATTTTGATTTTAATGCCCGTTCTTGGTCAATAGCCAATGCTGTAGTTGGCACAACTACCACGCTGACACCATTATTATTTCTGGAGTTCAGCAATGCAGGTAGTTGAGCGCAAAGGCTTTTTCCCGCACCCGTAGGTAAGTTTATTACTAAAGTTGAATTATCAGGAGCAGTCAAAACTGCACGAATTGCTTCACGCTGTCCGCTACTGCTGTATTTGTCTAACTTCATTAATTGCAAAAACGGGTCGCCGGAAACTGGTTCATAATTCCGTCGGTTTTCTTCTCTAAATAAAGGTGCATCTGGCGGATATTGGTCAGCTAGGTCAAGCCATTCTGGTTGCCAAGGACGGGCGCTGATGAGATAGTGTTCTTTATCTTCGCGCAGCACGGTTATGCTAGCCGACTCCCAAATACTGCGATTAGGAAAAGGAGGTTTGCAAGATACTAAAAGAGTCGTTGCAGAACTTCCACCCTGTTTTGCATCCTCGCGCCGCAATACATGACGCACTAGACTAACAAGATCCCCAGACCCAGGCGAGTTTTGCAGCGCATCCAACAAACGCCGATGACAAGGTTCTGAGACATTACTAATATCTTCAGGAATTTTACCTGTTTTAAGAATTTCCCGAAGTTCTGAGAAGGAGTCAATCATAAATCATCCTCCTCAGATTTAGCTGGAGGTCGCCCAGAAACGATAATAAAACCAACAGAATCAAGACGAATGCTAGGATGACGAATTCCTTCGATAATTACTTGGCTTAATGCCGTTTCGTTATTGAGTTCTTGCTCCAGTACCTTATTAGAAATACGCTCTTGGTTAGTAAGTCGGTTGAGACGCAAGCGCAATTGATCTAGTCTCTTACCTAACTTTTGTTTAGCACGGATGGCACTATTTTCACATAATGAAATAAATTCGGGACGCTGACTGAGTAATTCTAAAGACGTGCGACGCGCCTGATGGCAAAATTCTTGCCACCTGCTAGGCTCAATAAAATTATCAAGAATAGATAAACGACTTTTGGCTAAGTTGTAATCTCGATATTTACCGCCTTGGCCTTTATAAGGACGTTGCAGGATATTTAATAATGTTTCATCTTCAACCGCACACATTGGTTCATATCGTGCATCAATAAATACACTTTCTACAATGGGCGGGAATAACCCATCTACGCGTCTTTGCAAAGTTTTATCTTTTATGGTATTTTTGTAATTCGTTAAATTTGTTTCAATAACGTAATTAAATCGTAAACCATACCACTCTTCACCTTCCCCAAAATCCCAAGTTTCTGCAACTCGCCACATAGCAAAGGCTTGACCCCGGTCGTCCCAATGGATATAAGATGATAGTGCTTCTACAAATTTTTCACCAATGCGGTAGAGTTTTGCACCAAGCTGTTGATTTGCTACCCTACGGTTAAAAGTCCCAAATTCTTCTAAAACCCCTGCAAAATTGCTGCTTAAATCGTTTGCTGGAATTAATGTATTTCCGGTAGGTTTATAACGCTTAAGTGTCGAAAAATTAGGATTAGTGATTGGCTGAAATCTCAATGCATCACAAATCCAATCTTCAGTTACTTGCTGGATTTCTTGATGACGGGCATCATAATCGTCTAAAGCTTGAAAATATTGGGTAGCGTTCTCATCCAGAGCATCAATTTCATCTAGGGCATTTTGTTCGTTAATTTTTATTTGCTCTTGCTGAATTTCTTTTTGAATGACTTCTATGTTTTCTAATAGTCCATTTGCACCCGATTTAAACAAAATTTCTGCTAACAAGGGTAATTTCTCATCAACATAGAATTGGAGGCTGGCAATAGATTGCCCAAAGATATTAAACCCTTCTTTCAATAAGCGATACCATGCATCATAGAGACTATCGGGTAAGTCTACGCCAGCAAATACTGTAAACTCAACTTTCAATAAACGACCAATCCGGTCTATCCTACCAATTCTTTGTTCTAGGCGATTTGGCGACCAAGGCAAGTCAAAACATATCATGTAGTTGGTAAATTGTAAGTTACGACCTTCTTCGCCAGAGGAGTCGCAAACTAAAATAAAGCATTTGGAGTCTTTTTTAAACCGATTTAAGTTCTCCTCCACTTGAGACCTAGTTTGTCCAACTTGGTGACTGACGATAGTTCCCTCACCAAAACGATCGCTCAAGTAACGGACAATTTCGGCACAAGTTTGTACAAAACTCGTAAATATAACAATTTTGGGCAGACTGTCTCCCGGTATCGGTCTTTTTAGCCGTTGTTGAACCTCTGCAAGTAATTTAGGGAGGTTAAATTTCAAGGATTGTACTTTTAAAGGTTCGCAGAGTTGATAGAGGATGACTGTCTTGAGTAATTCAAGGCGATCGCCATCCTCTGACGGTTGTTCTATAATTTGCAGTAGGCTTTGCAAAATATTTGCTTCCCCGTTAGCAAATTTAGGAGTTTCAGTCAGGATGCGAACACTATCAGCACCAAACTCCTGAATTAATTCCGCAGTGGACACACCACTTAAACGTGCTTGAATTACCTGTTTTAAAATACCCAGCCAAGTACCAGAAGCACGGAAAAACAATAGAAAAATGTGGTGATATTGTTTGTCATCAGGAGCTACTTCACGCCACTCCTCAATTAGTTCGTGGATGTCAGGCGATCGCTCATCTAAATCGTACTCGGTTCTCAGTGTAATATTACGGTCAAAAATTACATCTTCTACGGAAGCGCGACGATTGCGAAGCATCCGGCGGTGAAGTCTGTAGGTATCGCTAATATGGATACGAATTGCCCTGACAATTTCAACTATATCGCTAGCTTTTGCTTGTAAACTATTTTCTAGATTGTCTGCCAATTCCAGTAAATACTTGTCTTCAGGAAACAGGTTACGGAGATTTTTGAGATTAGTTTTCAGGACAAAGGGGTTTGCACCTTCTTTAAAGGACAGGAGAATTCGACCAATCTCTTGGCGTTTTACTACCCTTTCACGAAAACCTGCTAAGTCATCAAGTTGATAGGTTGCAGGATCGAGCAGATGCAGCATTGCTAGAAAATCTTGCTCGTGGTTGAGAACCGGGGTAGCCGATAATAGAAGCAGGCGATCGCTTTTATGAGCAATATTTTTGCAAGTCTCAAAACGCTGGCGCACTGTTGCATCGTTAGAGGTTGCCATTGCCGCGATGTGGTGTGCTTCATCTAAAATTAGCAAGCCAATATTCGCTTTCGGGTTGATTTTGTGAATATCCTCAACAGAAAGCACTGCTAGCCGTTTGGGAAAGTGGGAGATGTAAAACTTGTTTTCTAATTCCTGCTGCCATTGTTGGAGTAAATATTGCGGAACTAGCACTACCGCACGTCCAGAAGGTTCATCTAATAAATATTGACGAAGAATAGCACCAGCTTCGATGGTTTTTCCCAGTCCAACTTCATCCGCTAATAAATATCGTTGAATCGGGTCTTCAAGTACACGACGGACAACTTCAACTTGATGTGGATAAAGTTTAATATTGGCAGAAATTAATCCCGTCATTCCCCGACTGACAGCGCGTTGTAAAATTAAGCATTTAACAAAAGCAAAGCGTCTATCGTGGAAATAGGGCGTTTCTTGCCCCTTCATCGCTAAAGTGTCGATGGGGTCTGTATTTGGGAGATTACAACGAACGTAAATGTCTTCTTCAGTAGCGATCGCAGTTTTCTTATCTGGTAAATCAATTTGATACATTTCTGTATCTTCATCCCAGATGAAAACTCTGCCAACTATCCATTTATCCTGAGTTTGGTACTTAATATAGCATCGAGCCTGGGGTTCAAGTCTGACTTCAGAGAGCGAACTTAAAGGTAAAGTTTTTTGAAGACGTTGCCCTATAGAACAAAAATACTCAACATTTGCATTGGCATCAGATATATCAATGACCTTCCCTATGCCCAAGCTGTTGTTTCGGGAACCTACCAACGAACCAAGTGTTATCATACTCCAAGTCCACTAAGTACGTTAGCATTAACCTTCCCGTAGCACGCACATAGCGTATTGTATCCGTGTGCTATTCGCTTCTTCCAAGATAGCTTCTCTAACAGAGAGACACCGTTAACGCGGAGCCTAGCATAATCTAAACTTAAGCAACAGCATAACTCTAGGTGTCCTACCACAGTGGTAAAAGGTAAGTCACAAACTAACTTGTCAGCATGTATTTTCCAAATTGCTAATTTTTGCAGCTTGGTGTGTAATAAAGCAATTTGCATCACTATAAATTTACCAGTAGTACACCCAGAGGGTAGATAAGTATATATTTATTATGCTTTCCTTAAAAATAAAAACCAATGATTTATTGTTAGAAACACAGAAATCAGTAGAAGTACTGGATCAACAACAGCTAGCAGCTAGATTACAACTTCTTGGAAACCATTCCTATTGCGAAACTTGCTGTCATATCAATACGGTTCGGTTAAGCCAAAAACCAGATAAGGGCTTCCAAGGAATAAATTACTCAACAAAAATCAAGAGTCAAATTTAGACAATAATGATAATCATTATGGGGAAGTAAAGCAACCTTAGCAGGTATAGAAAAAATTCGTAGGTCTTATCAGGCAATCTGTTTGTATAACGATACTGTGGCGACTGGGGAGGGCGATCGCTTGGCAATTACTAACCAAGCACTCAGAGATTTATCGGGCTGTAACGGCTTGCTGGTACGCGATTGGATTGAGGCTCACAAGGATGAGGTGATTAGCCATAATGCTAAGTTCGGCATGGACAACAAGAAAGACCCCAGTAATCCAGCCAGCTATGCCAACAAGGGAAAGGACACAGATAAAATTCTCTTGCTGATCAATGAAGAGTTCCTTAGTGGTGAAGGCTTTAAGTCAGGGAGAAATTAAAGTAATTTTTTCCTTTACAAACTAATTACATAATCACCACTAAGTTTATGTAATTAGTGGATTTTAAATAACAAAATTGTATGCCAAACTACATTTGCTTCAGACTATGCCACAACTTAGCTTGGACTAAGCCTAGACTAAGCCTAGACTAAGCACAGGGAATCAGTTTTTCAAGAAAGCAAGTTTCCTAGACTAAGCTTGGACTAAGCCTAGACTAAGCCACAACTTAGCGCTCTTAATCACTATTTTTTGCCTGCAACAATTCTTCGATTAAAGAATAAAATAACCGTACTTACTATGGTTATTTTGGGTTATTTTCATTTCAGCCATTTTTGCAGAGAATTTAAAACGAAAAAATGATTTATTCGGGTCAAAAACTATTTTAGTAGAGAAAGATGCCGGAGGCGATCGCGGCGGAGTCCCAATTAGATGAGGCGATTTTATTTGCGGTCAGAAATTGAAACTTCAAAAGTTATGCTAATTTTTCAGATATTAAAACTGAAGTTGGCAAGCGATTGCTATGGCTATCAGCCAAAGAAGGAGCGCGGTTATAGGAGTTATGCCACAGAAAAATAATAAGCCTAACTATTGGGGCGATGATGTAACCGTTCGACAGGCAATCGCCTTGGGAAGAAATAGGTTTGGTAAAATACAGTTTCCATAACCTATTTTTTAATCCCAGCCCGTTGTAACCGTCCAATCTTCCCAGTTTACTTATGAGAATCCTACTCATGAAAAGATGATTTCTTATAAGCAAGATTCTGATAAATGAGAGCAGCGCGTCGCTATAATCATCTTTCCCCCGAATCTTGATACCCTTGTGCTGCTAGTC